>CALMAR010000209.1:10133-15968 GCA_937859855.1 uncultured Kineosporia sp. | reverse complement strand
GACCACGACCTGGCCCGGGGGGCTGGTCGCGCGGCGGGTGACGATGTTCTGGGCACTGACCGGCAGCGACTCGTCCACGCTGGGACGGCGCAGCACCATCACCGACCGAGCCACCACGTGCACGATCTCACCGGGGCTGTAGGCGTCTCCGCCGTCCGCCGTCCCGCTGTCGTCGTCGGCGGTGTCCAGGATGACCGACCACCAGTCGCCGTACTCGGCTGGCGGGACAGTGAATTCGAGGTCCTCGTAGTGAGCGTTGAACATGATCAGGAACGAGTCGTCCACCACTTTGCGGCCGCGGCGGTCGGGGGCCATCAGGCGTTCGCCGTTCAGGAAGACCGTCATCGCCCGGGCGTACCCGTTGCCCCAATCCTCCTGGGACATGTTGCCGCCGGCCGGGGTGAACCAGGCGATGTCGCCGACCTCGCTCTGGCCTCCCTGCTTGGCCGCACCGAGGAAGAACCGCCGCCGCCGGAACACCGGATGCTCGTTGCGCAGGGCTACCACCCGCTGCGTGAAGGCCAGCAGGTCAGCCTGCTCCTGGCCGAGATCCCAGTTCATCCAGGAGATCTCGTTGTCCTGGCAGTAGACGTTGTTGTTGCCCTCCTGGGTGCGCCCCATCTCATCGCCGTGCGCGATCATGGGCACGCCCTGGGCCAGCATGGTGGTGGTCATGAAGTTGCGCTGCTGACGGGCGCGCAGCGCCAGGACCTCCTCATCCTTGGTCTCCCCCTCGGCGCCGCAGTTCCACGAACGGTTGTGGCTCTCCCCATCGTTGTTGCCCTCACCGTTGGCGTCGTTGTGTTTCTCGTTGTAGGACACCAGGTCTCGCAGAGTGAAGCCGTCGTGGGCGACCACGAAGTTGATGCTGGCGATCGGGTGCCGGCCATCGCCCTGGTACAGGTCGCTGGAACCGGTGATGCGGGAGGCGAATTCGCCCAGAGTCGAGGGCTCGCCGCGCCAGAAGTCGCGGACCGTGTCGCGATACTTGCCGTTCCACTCGGTCCACAACGGCGGGAAGTTGCCGACCTGATAACCGCCGTCGCCGACATCCCACGGTTCGGCGATCAGCTTCACCTGCGAGATCAGCGGATCCTGCTGGACGATGTCGAAGAACGCCGACAGCCGGTCGACCTCGTGGAACTGCCGGGCCAGGGTGGCGGCCAGGTCGAACCGGAACCCGTCGACATGCATCTCCAGCACCCAGTAGCGCAGCGAGTCCATGATCAGCTGCAGCACGTGCGGGTGCCGCATCAGCAGGCTGTTGCCGGTGCCGGTGGTGTCGTAGTAGTGCTCCGGATCGTCGTCCACCAGCCGGTAGTAGGCCGCGTTGTCGATCCCGCGGAAGCAGATGGTCGGGCCCAGGTGGTTGCCTTCAGCGGTGTGGTTGTAGACGACGTCGAGAATGACCTCGATGCCGGCCTCGTGCAGGGCCTTGACCATTACCTTGAACTCCTGCACCTGCTGCCCGCGTTGCCCGGAGGAGGAGTACGCGTTGTGCGGGGCGAAGAAGCCGATGGTGTTGTAACCCCAGTAGTTGGACAGGCCCTTGGCGGTCAGGGTGGTGTCCTGCACGAACTGGTGCACCGGCATCAGTTCGAGGGCGGTCACCCCGAGGCCGACCAGGTGCTCGATGATCACTGGGTGGGCGATGGCGGCATAGCTGCCACGGATGTCTTCGGGGACGCCCGGATGGGTCATGGTCAGCCCTTTGACATGGGCCTCGTAGATCACCGTCTCGTGGTACTCCCGGCGGGGTGGCCGGTCATTGGCCCAGTCGAAGAACGGGTTGACCACCACTGACAGCATGGTGTGGCCGATGCTGTCGGCGTTGTTGCGGTCACGGCCCTTGCCCTTGCGGTCGTCCGGGGTGGCGAAGTGATAGGAGAACAGCGACTCGTCGCCGTCGATCTGCCCTTCGATCGCCTTGGCGTAGGGATCGAGCAGCAGCTTGCTGGGATTGCAGCGCTGGCCGCGCTCGGGGGCATAGGGGCCGTTCACCCGGTAGCCGTACCGCTGGCCGGGTCCGACGCCGGGCAGGTACCCGTGCCAGACGAAGCCGTCGACCTCGTTCAGGTCGACCCGTGTCTCCTTGCCCTCGTCGTCGATCAGGCAGAGTTGCACGCCGGTGGCGACCTCGGAGAACAGAGCGAAGTTGGTGCCTGCGCCGTCGTAGGTAGCGCCCAGTGGATAGGGGTGGCCAGGCCAGAGCTCCATGAACGTCCCGAGGTCGAGGGCAGGCAGATACGGGCCACATTCTTACCTGTCCGGGCCGGGTCGGCAGTTCAACCGTCAGCGACGCGCCGAAGTGTGCCGATTGACCCCTATTGTCTCAAGCTGAGCTTGAGATCGATGGTTTCCCTTTCGGCAAGCGGCTTTTCAGGCTCTGCGATCCGGCCGATCAGCCGGCTCACCCGGGAAGGCATCGGTCGACCAGGACCCGGGTGACCCGGCGTCCCACGGGCAGGGTCCCGAACAGCACTCCGCCGCCACCGGCCACCCGGGTGGCCAGAAACGCGCCGGACACCACCGGTGGCGCGCAGCGCAGCAGCAGGGAGGCCTGAAGAACCACGGCCAGCCGTTCGGCGATCCAGCGGGCGCCGGCCTCGACCGCTCCTGGATCACGCCGGGCCTCCCGGGAGGCCGCCTGCAGGAACCCGGCCACCTCGTCCATGGCCCGGTCCAGCCGCTGGTCCGCGCCCCGGGCCCGATCTATCTCAGCCAGCAGCACCTCCATCGATCGTGGCTGCAACGACATGGCCCGCAGCACGTCCAGCGCGCTGATGTTGCCCGGCCCCTCCCACAGCGGACCGGCCATCGCGTCCCGGTAGATCCGGGCCAGGCCGTGTTCTTCCACGTAGCCGTTGCCGCCCAGGCACTCCAGCGCCTCGGCCACCAGGGCAGGCGTTCGCTTGCAGACCCAGAACTTGGCCACCGGCACCGCCGCCCGCAGGAACTCGGTCTCGCCCTCGTCCACGGCGGCAGCCAGCCGGATCCCGAGCACGGTCGCCGCTTCGCTCTCCAGGGCCAGATCGGCCAGCACGTTCTGCATCAGCGGCTTGTCCAGCAGCGCGGAGCCGAAGGCCTCCCGCTTCCGGGCGTGGTGGACAGCGCGAGTCACCGCCTGCCGCATCTGCCCGGCCGAGCGCAGGACGGCGTCCATCCGGGTCGCACTGAGCATCCCGGACAGGGTGCGCAGCCCACGCCCCTCTTCGCCCAGCCGGACCGCCCAGGTGCCGTCCAGTTCGACCTCGGCCGGGGGATTGGACCGGGTACCCAGCGTCCGCTTGAGCCGCATCAGCCGCCAGTTGTTCCGGCTGCCGTCGGTCAGCACCCGCGGGATCAGGAAGCAGGTCAGGCCACCGGGAGCATGCGCCACGGCCAGGAACACATCGCTCATCGGCGCGGAGACGAACCACTTCTGCCCGGTCAGCCGGTACGCCGAAGCGCCCTCGACCGGGCCATCCTGTTCCGGCTGGGCCACGGTGGTGCCGGTGCGCAGGTCGGAGCCACCCTGGCGCTCGGTGGTGGCCAGCCCGGCCAGGCAGCCGAGCTTGTCGCTGGGCCGTCGCGGGCCAGCCTCGAAGGAGGTCGAGGACAGCCGCGGCATCCAGGTGGCGAGCAGTTCGGGGTCCGTCCGCAGTGCCGGGATGGCCGCGTAGCTGGTGGTCAGGCTGGCGGTGTGCCCGGATTCGACCTGGGACCAGACGATCATGGCCGCCCCTCTGGCCGTGTGCGCTGCGGCCGGTGCTCCCTCCAGCCAGGCCGGCGCGCTCAGGCCCGCTCGGACCCCGGCCTGGATCAGCCGATTCCAGGCCGGGTGGTAGTCGACCTCGTCGATCCGGCGGCCGGACTGGTCGTAGCTGCGCAGAACCGGTGGGTGCTCCTCCACCGAGGCAGCCCAGGTGATCGACCGGCTGGCGCCGGCCAGCCGGCCCAGATCGCGGAGCCGGCCCAGATGCGCCTTGGCCTCGTGCCGCTCCATCGCTTCCACCAGGGCGGCGTCCTCGGAGAAGACATCACGGTCGACCGGGGTCGGCACCAGATTGAGTGCATCGTCCGGTTCAGGCACAGCTGTGACCCTACCGATCCGTACTGTGAACGACCTAGTCGCAGCGATTGAACTCGCCCGCAGTCGCAGCACTGGGAAACGGTTTTCGCTGGTTACGGTGACATTCATGGGCGCCGGGACCGGATTGCGCACGAGACTGGCCAGGGTGCGATCCACCGAGCCGACTCTGCGGGGACAGATGCGCCGCTACCTGCGGCTGATCTGGCGGCTAACCGCCTCCACCACCCGGATCTGCCTGCAGAACCGGGTCACCGGTCTGGCCGCCGAAGCGGGCTTCTTCGCCCTGCTGTCGCTGCCGCCGCTGGTGCTCGGCCTGGTTGGAGCGATCGGGTTCGCCGGGAATGTCCTCGGCGCGGACGTGGTGGCCGATCTGCGCCGCCAGCTGCAGCAGCTGACATTGACCTTCCTGACCCAGGATTCGGTGGCTTCGGTGATCCTGCCCACCTTCGACCGGGTGGTGGGAGCCGGGCGTGCCGACGTGGTCTCGATCGGTTTCCTGCTCTCGCTGTGGTCCGGATCCCGGGCCCTGAACGTGTATCTCGACACCATCTCGATCATGTACGGGCTGGGCGGTCAGCGGGGCATCATCAGAACCCGGGTGCTGTCGTTCTCGCTGTATGCCGGCACTCTGCTGGCCGGGGTGGTGGTGATCCCCCTGGTTCTGATCGGACCGGGCCTGCTTCGGAACCTGCTCACATCGCTGAATCTGGACCTGCTGGCCAGATTGGCCGGCTCGAGCCTGCTCTACTGGCCGGTGGTGACGGTACTGGCCGTGAGCGGGTTGTCCACCCTCTATCACATCGCTACTCCGGTCAGGTCTCCCTGGCGGCGGGATGTGCCGGGAGCCGTGCTGGCCCTGGGCATCTGGGTGATGGCCAGCTTCGTGCTGCGGGTGGTGATCGGCTGGTCGGTCGGCGGCGCCTCGATCTACGGCCCGCTGGCCACTCCGATCGTGGTGCTGATCTGGCTGTATTTCCTGGCCATCGCGGTGTTGATCGGGGCTGCGCTGAACGCGGCGGTCGACGAGCGTTATCCGACCCAGGCCCGGGTGGCGGCCCGGCAGGCCCTGCTGGAGAAGGCGGTGTCCAAAGCCGCTGCCAGTGAGGGCCTGGCCCAGTCGTGACCGTTCAGCTGATCGGCCGGAAATACCGGCGACAACCCTGGGCCGCCCGCGTACGGTGGGTGCCGCGAGTACTCGAACGGCGTAGCCGATATCGGGTGTCGCTTCTGGGCCGCGTGGCGCGGGAGTCGAGCAGCGCACTGGGGTGCGGGACGGGAGGCGTGCGATGACTGTCAATGGTCTGCCTGCCTCTGCCTCCGTACCAGGGCGTCTCCGCTCCTCCCGCGCCCGCCTGGACCACAGCCGAAAGCCCTTCTCCCACAACGGGTAGTGGCTCTGCGGATTGGCCCGAGCCGGGCTGATCCGAAAGGACACTCCGGTGTTCTCCTCCGTTCCAGTAACCTCTGATCCACTCGAAACCCGTACCGGGGTCGTCGTCCGGGCCGATCGCGGAGCCGCCGTGGTCGCCGACGGTGGCCCGGACGGCCTGCTGATCGCGATGCGGCTCAGCCCCTTGTTGCGCCGGCCCGGGGATCAGCCGTCTTCCGGTGAGGGCCGGGACACCGCTGGCACCTCCGTGCTGTGCACCGGTGACCGGGTCAGCTGGCGGCCCGGCCCCGGCGGTCAGCCCATCATCGAGTCGGTGGCGCCGCGCCGGAGCCTGCTCAGCCGGGCGGCCGCGGCGGGGCCCGCGGCGCCGGCC
>CALMAR010000209.1:0-10123 GCA_937859855.1 uncultured Kineosporia sp. | reverse complement strand
TGTGGCCGGTGTGGCTGAGGGCCTCATGCCCGACCCGGATCTGCGCCGGTTGTCCCGGTTGCTGGCGCTGGCCTGGTCCAGTGGGGCCCAGCCCCTGGTGCTGCTGACCAAGGCGGACCTGGTTCCCGACGCTGCGCAGATCGCGGCCGAGGTCGGTGCGGTCAGCCTCTGCCCGGTGATCCCCGTGTCGGCGGTGACCGGGCAGGGTGTCGAGGACGTCGCTGAGTTCCTGGCGGGCGGGCGGACCATGGCACTCCTGGGGGCTTCGGGGGCCGGAAAGTCCAGCCTGATCAATGCTTTGGCCGGTGACCAGCTGATGCGCACCCAGGCTCTGCGCCGCGACGGCAAGGGCCGGCACACCACGGTGACGCGGGAACTGCACCGGGTCCGGGACGGCTGGGTGATCGATGGACCCGGCTTGCGCGGGGTCGGGCTGGACGGCGCGGATGGTCTGGACATGACCTTCGCGGACATCGGCGATCTGGCTGCGGCCTGCCGCTTCCGGGACTGCCAGCACGACACCGAGCCGGGCTGTGCCGTGCAGGCCGCGATCGGCGGCGGCGCCCTGGCCCGGGACCGCCTGGATTCCTGGCGTCAGTTGCAGGCCGAGGGGCTGCGGCAGGAGATGCGCCGCGACGCCCGGCTGCGGGCCGAGCAGAACCGCCAGCAGCGGGTGCGGACCCGGGCCCTGCGGCACAGCATCAAGGGCCGGCCCTGACCGGACTCACCCGGGCGGCCCGAGCCTTACCATTTGACTCAGCGCGGATCTCCGCGCCACCCGCGCGACTCGCGCGACCTTCAGGAGCGGCTGACGTGGTCACCGAACGGATCGACCGGTTCCAGCAGGAGCACCGCTGGCTCGGCTTCCCGATCGCGGTGATCTACAAGTTCGGGGACGATCAGGGCGCCTACCTGGCTGCGCTGATCACCTACTACGGCTTCCTCTCCATCTTCCCGCTGCTGCTGCTGGCGTCGTCCGTGCTCGGTTTCGTGTTGCAGGGCAACGCGAGGCTGCAGCAGGAGATCCTGGACTCCGCCCTCGCGCACTTTCCGGTGATCGGGCAGCAACTGGGCGACCCGCGGGGGCTACAGGGAAGTACCACTGCGGTGGTCATCGGCCTGGTCGGTTCGCTGTACGGCGCCCTCGGCGTCGCCCAGGCGACCCAGAACGCCATGAATGTGGCCTGGGCGGTGCCGCGCAACCGCCGTCCGAACCCGTTCGCCTCCCGGGCCAAGAGCCTGCTGCTGCTGTCGGTCGGTGGGGTAACCCTGACCCTGACCGGATTTCTCTCCGGTATCGGTCACAACATGACCTCCATCATCTTCGACACCGGTTCGTGGCAGCGGCTGGGCGCCACGGTGCTGTCGATCGTGGTCAACGCCGCCTTCTTCGGCTTCGTCTTCCGGGTCTCGACGGCCCGGGACGTGCCCTGGCGGTGGGTGCTGCCTGGAGCCATCGGCGGGGCGGTGACCTGGCAGCTGCTGCAGAGCTTCGGTGCCTCATACGTGTCTCATGTGGTGGCCGGGGCCGACGCCACCAACGGCGTGTTCGCGATCGTGCTGGGCCTGGTCGCCTGGATCTACCTGGCTACCACCACGCTGCTGATCTGCGCCCAGATGAATGTGGTGGCGGCCCGGCATCTGTATCCGCGCACACTGCTGACCCCGTTCACCGACGACGTGGACCTCACCGATGCCGATCAGCGCGCCTATGCCAGTTACGCAAAAGCGCAGCGCAACAAGGGCTTCGAGACCGTCGAGGTGACGTTCGAGCACGACGGGCAGTACGCCACCGCCATGCGCAGCGGTGAGGTCCCGACATTGCCGGTGGACCCGCTGGTCGACCATGCGGCCGGCCATCCGGCCGATCGGCCGGCCGAAGAGAGCGACGGGCCGGACCGGGCCGGATCCAGGCATCGTGGTGATGAAGCCACTCAGCCCGCGGACGGGAACGCCAGCTGAGACCCACGCACGACCACGTCGTCCGAATCATTGCTGGTGAACGGGCGCTTACGCCGCTGTCTACCGTCCTGACCGGATAATTGCGGCATCAGGCCGGCATCCTTCAACATTTGCGCCGGGATATGGCCTAAGGTGCACTACTTGCACCCTGCCATCCGGATGCAACCAAATCAGCCACGTAACTGAGCTATCGTCCGCCTTTCCGGCAGCGAAGGGGAAAGTCTGTGCGTCTTCGGCAACGGGGTCTTCGAACCTCCATCATCCTGATCGCGGCAGGAGCCGCTGGCCTGGCCATGGCCGGGCCAGCGTCCGCTGCTCCCTCACGGGTCAAGGTCCCCAACGCTCAGCCCGCTCTGGGCCACGCCGTGGCCCGGGGCAAGGCCAACAGCAAGCAGGCCATCGACGTCCGCCTGTATCTGGCGGCGCGCAACAGCGGTGCGATGATGGACGCCGTCCGGGCCGTGTCCACGCCGGGCAGCTCCAACTACGGAAAATATATGTCACCCGAGCAGTTCCGGGCTCAGTACGCCCCGTCCGGTCAGGCCGTCAGCACAGTGAAGAACTTCCTGGCCGCCAGTGGACTGAAAGTCACCGCGATTCCGGCCAACGCGTTCTACGTGGAGGCCCGGGGCAGCGTGGCCGCCATGCAGAAGGCCTTCGGTACCACCTTGCAGAACTACCAGCTCGGCGGCCGCGACGTCCGGGCCGCATCGGTGGCGCCGACCATCCCGTCCCAGCTGTCCGGCACCGTGATTGCCGTTTCCGGGCTGGCCAGTGAGAGCCAGCTGATGAAGCCCGCGGCTCCGCCGCCGGACGCGTTCAAGAATGCCCCACCGTGCTCCGCCTACTACGGCGAGAAAGTGGCCACCACCCTGCCGGCCGCCTACGGCAAGAAGCAGCCCTACGTGCCCTGCGGTTACGTCCCGAGCCAGCTCCAGGGGACCTATGGGATCACTGGTGCGATCGCCCACGGCTTGGACGGCCGCGGAGTGAGAGTTGCGATCACAGATGCCTACGCCGCACCCACCATCGTCAAGGACGCCAACATCTACGCCACCCGGCACGGTCAAAAGGCCTTCGCCGCAGGGCAGTTCACGCAGGTGACCCCCGCGTACCCATACCTTTACGGGTACTACGACAAGGTCAACGGCGACCAGTGTGGTGAGCAGGGCTGGTATGGCGAGGAGACGCTGGACGTCGAGGCCGTGCACGCGGTGGCTCCCGGGGCCAACATTTCCTATGTCGCTTCACGCTCCTGTGACAACGGTGATTTCGCCGACACCATCAACCGGGTGGTCGATGAGCACCTGGCCGACATCGTGACCAACTCCTGGGGCGGCACCGACGAGAGCAACGGCTCGCCAGCCCTGGACGAGGCCTACGCCCGGGTGTTCGCCCAGGCCGCCCTCGAGGGAATCGGGTTCTACTTCTCCTCCGGGGACTCGGGCGACGGCAGCACCGCCAACAACGGCACACCGACGGTCGAGGCTCCGGCCAACAGCCCGCTGGTGACCGCGGTGGGTGGGACCAGCCTGGCGGTCGGTGCCAGCAACCAGCGGCTCTGGGAAACGGGATGGAGCACTGGCCGTTCGGTTCTGACGGACGACGGTACGGCCTGGGATCCGGCGCCACCGGGGAACTTCCAGTACGGCGCCGGGGGCGGTACCAGCCGGGTCTTCCCCGAGCCGTGGTATCAGAAGCGGGCGGTTCCCTCCGATCTGGCCACGCGCTGGTCAGCCACTCCTGCCCGGGTTGTGCCCGACGTGTCGGCGGTTGGTGACCCGAATACGGGAATGCTGATCGGTGAAACCCAGTCGTTCCCGACCGGCACTCCTCGGTACAGCGAGTATCGGCTCGGTGGCACTTCGCTGGCCAGCCCGCTCTTCGCCGGGATCATGGCGCTCGCTGACCAGGCCGCTGGCCACCCGCACGGTTTCGCCAACCCGGCGCTCTACCGGCAGTACGGAAGCAGCGCCTTTTACGACCCCAAGCCGGTGACGGGCCGGGCCGTCGCCCGGGTCGACTATGCCAACAGCGTCAACGCAGACGACGGCCTGGTCTACAGCCTGCGCAGTATCGACGTCACCGTCGGCACAATCCTGCGGACGCGGACCGGATACGACGACATCACCGGAATTGGATCCGCCAACGGCCTGGCCTTCCTGAAAGCTCTGAGCTGATCAGGACAGGCACGGCTGAACCAATATCGACCCACCGAACCCGGGGGCCGGGGGCCAGCAACACGCTGGCCACCGGCCCCCGGGCCGGCCGCCAGGTGCCCGGCCCGGTCAGTCGGTGCCGGCCTCCATCGCGGCCCGGTCCAGGGAGTCCGCGTCCAGCGGCGTCTGACTCGGGTGGCCGGGATCGGCGATGCTGGCGGCACCGCCTCGCTCCAGCTCTCCGACGAACTTGGCCTGCCCGGCCAGCTGACCCAGTCCGGCGTACATCTCCAGCTTGCTGCGCGAATCGGCGATGTCGAGGTTGCGCATGGTCAGCTGCCCGATCCGGTCGACCGGGCCGAAGGCGGCGTCCTCGGTCCGCTCCATGCTCAGCTTGTCCGGGTGGTAGCTCAACGCCGGGCCGTCCGTGCGCACGATCGTGTAGTCCTCGCCGCGCCGCAGGCGGATCACGACGTCGCCGGTCACCGCGCGCCCGACCCAGCGGGTCAGGCTCTCCCTCAGCATCAGCGACTGCGGATCGAGCCAGCGGCCCTCGTACAGGAGGCGGCCCAGGCGCCGTCCCTCCGCGTGATAGTTCGCGATCGTGTCCTCGTTGTGAATGGCGTTCAGCAGCCGTTCGTAGCCGATGAACAACAGCGCCATCCCCGGGGCCTCGTAGATGCCGCGGCTCTTGGCCTCGATGATCCGGTTCTCGATCTGATCGCTCATGCCCAGGCCATGACGTCCGCCGATCGCGTTGGCGGCCATCACCAGCTCGACGTTGGAATCGAAGCGCTCGCCGTTGATCGCCACCGGCCAGCCCTGCTCGAAGCTGAGGGTGACGTCCTCGGGGTCGATGCCAACCGCCGGATCCCAGAACCGGACCCCCATGATCGGTTCCACGATCTCCAGCGAGACGTCGAGGTGTTCCAGCGTCTTCGCCTCGTGCGTGGCCCCCCAGATGTTGGCGTCGGTGGAGTAGGCCTTCTCCTTGCTGGCCCGGTAGGGCAGGTCGTGTTCGGTCAGCCATTGCGACATCTCCGCGCGCCCGCCCAGTTCGTCGACGAAGGCGGCGTCCAGCCAGGGCTTGTAGATCCGCAGAGCCGGATTGGCCAGCAGGCCGTAGCGGTAGAAGCGCTCGATGTCGTTGCCCTTGTAGGTGGACCCATCGCCCCAGATCGATACGCCGTCCTCGTGCATGGCCCGGACCAGCAGCGTGCCGGTCACAGCCCGGCCCAGCGGAGTGGTGTTGAAGTACCCCCGCCCGCCGGTCCGGATGTGGAAGGCCCCGCACATCAGCGCGATCAGGCCCTCGTCCACCAGCGCATCCCGGCAGTCCACCAGCCGGGCGATCTCGGCACCGTACTGCTTGGCCCGCCCGGGCAACGCGTCCATGTCGTCCTCGTCGTACTGGCCGAGATCGGCGCTGTACGTGCACGGAATGGCGCCGTGATGACGCATCCAGGCCACGGCCACCGACGTATCCAGGCCACCGGAGAACGCGATTCCGACCCGCTCGGCGACCGGCAGGCTCGTCAATACCTTCGACACGATCGAAAGCGTAGAGGCTGGAAGCACGTGGCTGGTCCTCCCAGCGGCCCGCCGGGACCCAGGCTGGAACCGGCCCGGGATACTGGACGGTGATGAGGCCGCCGGACAACCACGTACACACGCAATGGTCCTGGGACACATCATCGAAGGCATCGATGATTCGTAGTTGCGAGCAGGCCCTGGCGATCGGGTTGCCGTCGATCGCCTTCACCGAGCACGTGGATTTCACCCGCTGGGGTGACGGCGATCGGCCGCCGATCCCCGGGGCGCAGGTCGGGACCCGGCGACGAGTGCTGCCGCTGGATGTCAGCGGCTATCTGGAAAGCGTCGAAGAGTGCCGCCGGCGGTTCCCGGCACTGCGGATCCTGAGCGGAATCGAGGCCGGAGAGCCGCATCTGTTTGCGGGCAGTGTGGCCACCGTGCTGCGGCAGGGACGATTCGACCGGATTCTCGGGTCGCTGCACTCACTGCTGGACGAGGGAGCGTACCTGGTCGCCGCCAATCGGCTGTTCGGGCGCTTGGACGCTACCGAGGTGATGCGCAGGTACCTCGCCGGCGTCCTGTTACTGATTCAGCACAGCGACGTGTTCCAGGTCCTGGCGCACTGTGACTATCCGCGCCGGTACTGGCCCAGGTCGGCCGGGGAATTTCGGGAACGGGAGTTCGAGCCGGAATATCGGGCGGTGTTCGCCGCTCTGGCCGCCTCCGGCCGGGCACTGGAGATCAACACCAGTAGCCCGCTCTGGTCGGCCACTCTGATGCGCTGGTGGTACCAGGAGGGCGGCTCAGCCGTCTCCTTCGGCAGTGACGCGCACCAGCCGCTGCGGGTAGGGGCCCGGTTCGACCTGGCGGTGGACGTGGTGGAGGCGGCCGGGTTCCGGCCCGGCCGCGATCCGCACGACTTCTGGCGCCGTTGAGACGACCAGCCAGGCCGGATCGCGCGCCAGGACAAAAAGGAGATCTGGGCCAGTCGCGCCGATCGCTGCGGCTGTTTAGCCTGAACCGTGGTGAATCAGCCGTTTCGCCTGGTTTTCAACGCCAGCAGCAGAGAACAGCAGGCCGCCTTCGAGGCCTGCGAAGCTGACGTCTTCACGGCCTGGTTCGGGAACACTGCCGCCGATCTGGCTCGTGAGTACGGACCCTGTCCAGGCACCCAGTGGCTGGCGGTCCTGGATCAGCAGGACCAGGTGCAGGGCGTGTCCAGGTTCTTCCTGCCCTCGCCGGGCCGGTCCAAGACGATGACGGATGCGGCTGCTCCGCCGTGGAACATCGATGCCGAAGCGGCGATGCGGCAGGCGAAGATCCACCCTGAGTCCACCCTCGATTTCGCCACCTGCGCGGTCCGGGCCGGTCTCGGCCGGGCCGGCTACGGCGTCTCCCATGCCCTGCTCTACGGCTGGTTCGCGGTCGCCCGGGCCAACGCCTGCCAGACGATGACCTTCGTGCTCGACGCCACGCCGGATCGGCTGCTCCAGGATCTCGGCCTGTTCTTCCACACCATCCCCGGTACCGGCTTCGCACCGTACTTCGGATCGCCCAGGAGCAGGCCGGCCTATGGACATGTGGCTGAGCTGATCGCGCGGCAACGGCGAGTCAATCCGGGCGCCCATCGCGAGATCATTCGCGGGATCGGCCTGCCCGGTGTCGCCGTTCCGCCGGTATCAGCCTTCGCCGTCACAACCGGCGCAAATGATCGGCACGAGCGAGGAGCGTGAGCGACAGCGGCGATCGGGCCGTAAGAACCGTTCAGGTGATGGCCTGGATCGGCGGAGCCACCCGGCCGCGCTGCTTGATCCATTCCGCCACGTGAGCCGACGGCATCGGCCGGGAGATGTGGTAGCCCTGGATCACATCGATGCCCAGCGCCTGCACCTGGCTCAGGATGAAGGCGTCCTCGACCCCTTCGGCCACCGTACGCAGTCCCAGTCCGCGCGCCATCTGCGTGGTCGACTCGACGATGATCCGGCTCCGCGGGTCGGTGCCCACCGCTCGAACGAATGACCGGTCCAACTTGAGTTCGTGCACCGGAAGGTCGCGCAGGTATGACAGGGACGAGAAACCGGTTCCGTAGTCGTCGATCGACACCTGCACGTGATGGCGCCGGATCTCGATCAGAGCCTGCCTGGCTCGTTCCGGCTCGGTCAGGAAGGAGTCTTCGGTCACCTCGAGCACCAAGGAGTCCGGCGGCAGGCCGACCCCATCCACCCGGTCCAGAATCCGTTCGAGCAGAGGCGCGTTGAGCAACTCGGGCGGGGCGAAGTTGAACGACACCCGGAGATCCATGCCGCTGCTGGCCCAGGCCCGGACGTCGGAGAGCACGAGTCCGATCACTGCTTCGGTCAGGGCCGGCATCAGCCCGGAATGCCTGGCCACGGCCAGGAAGTCGCTGGGGGCCAGCAGCCCCAGGTCTGGATGCTGCCAACGGACCAGCGCCTCGAGGCCGGAGACGGCGCCGTCGGCGGCCTCCACCTGCGGCTGGTACCAGACCCGCAGCTCACCGGCGGCGATGCCGTAACGCAGGTACTCGGCCAGCTTGAGCCGATCGGTGGTGAATTCGTCTCGCGATCGGTCGTACAACAGCTGGCCCGAGCGGGTGTTCTTGGCCTGATACATGGCGATGTCGGCCCGCCGCAGCAGCTCATCGCCGTCCGCCGTCTGGCCGTTCGCCGAGGTCACCGCCACCCCGACCGAGGCGTTCATGCTGAACAGATGCTCATGAGCCTCGATCGGCTCGGCGATCAGGCCGCGAATCTGCTCGGCCGCCTGCAGGGCCCGATCCGGATCACGGACCGGCAGCACCACCGCGAACTCGTCGCCGCCCAGCCGGGCCAGCAGGCCGCCACCGCTGCTCATACCGGTCCGCAACCGCTGGGCCAGCAACCGGAGCACGCTGTCGCCGGCGATATGGCCCAGGGTGTCGTTGACCTCCTTGAACCCGTCCAGGTCGACCAGCAGCAGCCCCATCGGCTCGTCGCGCTCGATCCGTTCCCGGATCCTGGCCAGCAGCGCTCGCCGATTGGGCAGGCCGGTCAGCTCATCGGTCAGAGACAGCCGGTAGGCCTCGGCGGCGCCCCGGGCTGCCTTCAGGGCCAGCGCGAGCCGGCCACCAGCAGCGGCCAGCGTGATCGTGGCCGGGATGCCCAGCAGGCTGAGCGTCTCCCCTTCGGGCCGGATCACCAGGACTACGACGGCCGCGGCGGCCGCCAGCAGCGGCGCCCACACCGGCTCGTTGCGGACCTCGTCACCCGGTCCAGCGGATTTCGGCCCGCAGGCACCGGCGACGATGAACGCCAGCGATCCGGCCCAGCACACCAGCAGCCACCCGCTGAAGTCGTAGACGCCACCGGTCAGGTTCGCCACGAAAGTACTGTCCGCGATCGCCATACCGGCGAAACCGGTCAGCAGGGCCGCCGTCGGCCGGCTCCAGACCCGGCGGCGCAGGGCCAGGTCGGCCAGCACGATCAGGAACAGCAGCAGGTCCAGCAGCGGGTAGACGAGCGCCAGCAGGGCATCGGTCCCGTGACCGGCCAGCTGATCATCCAGCGGGGACAACAGCACGGCACCGGCCAGGCACACTGCCCCGCCGCACGTGACGACCGCGTCCAGGGCCCGGGCGGTGGTCAGCCGGGCCCGGTCGGCCGCGTCCAGCCCCAGGAACACCGCCATCAGGGCGTAGGAGGCTAGGAAGAAGCCTTCGCCTGGCGCCGGGAAACTCATCAGGTCCGGCTGCTTGGTCGCGGTCAGGGCCGAGGACCCCAGCACCCACATCGCAAGAGATGCCACCAAGGAGAGGGCCGCGTAACGCCGCTCCCGCCAGGCGATGGCGGCACTGATCAGCCGACCGGCCAGCAGCAGGAACATGGTCGCCACCAGGATGGCGGTGGCCGACTCAGCCACCTTCCGGCTGCTGCCGCCACTGGGGATGAATCCGATCAGGAAACCGCAGATGACCAGGGCGATCCAGGCGGCGATGCCGAAAGCGTTGCTGATTCTGGCGGCCCGCCCCAGAAAGGCCCGGGTACGTCCGGGACGGGCCGATCCCCGGGCCGGGGTGGTGGCTGGCTCCGGCGATGAGCCATTCGAGTCAACGGACGAGTGACCGGCTGAAGGACCCGGCGAATCACGGAACGAGCCAGGCAGGCGCCAGTTCAGAAGCCTGGGGTTCGGCACGAATTCTGGATCGGCGCTGCCTCCTCTCCACCTGAGCGCGAATGGTGACTGGCCCGAGTCGCCGCTTCGGTCCGCCGGACGGCCCTTCACCTAGCCACCAGCGCTTTCGCTCCGCCCAGCTGGATGATCGGCTCGATCATCGGATCCCTCGAACGGGCGATCACGATCGGCGTAGCCGATGCCGGAGCGCCGGCCGCAGTGATGCCGGGGGGGGCGGGCCGGGCCCAGCGGCCGCGCCCCCCCGGCCCGGCGGCCGGGCCCCCCCCCGGGGGCCGGCCGCT
>CALMAR010000208.1 GCA_937859855.1 uncultured Kineosporia sp. | reverse complement strand
GCGTAGATCCCACCGTCACCTCCGGCCAGGAAGTAGCCGCCGGGAGTGCCGTCCGAGGCGATACTAGTGATCGGCTTGTTCAGCGGCTTGTCAACCATGGATCCGGTGAATTGGGCGTCCCCGTAGGCGAAAACGCCGCCATCTGACCCGGCCAGCCAGTATCCCTGACCCGAGGGTGTCGAGGCGATCCCGACAATCCCCGCGTTCAACGGCTTGCCACCCATGGATCCGTAGAACTGTGCATCTCCATAGGCAAAGACGCCGCCGTCACCGCCGACCAGCCAGTAACCCTGGCCGGAGGGAGTGCCTGCGATGCCGACGATCGGCCGACTGAGCGCCTGCCCGGCCATCGACCCGGCGAAGGCGGCGTCACCGTAGGCGAAGACGCCGCCATCGGCTCCGACCAGCCAGTACCCGTTCCCGGACTTCGTCGCCGCGATCCCGACAATCGGCGCGTTCAGCGCCTGCCCGCCCTTGGACCCGGAGAACGGGGCACCGTTCTCCGCGAACACTCCGCCATCAGATGCGACGTTCCACTGCCCGTTGGTTCCAGGCCGCGCAGCAGTCCCGACGATCGGTGTGGTGGTGATGGTGACGCTCACCCCGGCGTCGTTGAACCATGAGGTGTTCTCGGCAATGAGGGTGAAGTACTCGGTGAGCGACCCGCCTTGTCCAGAGTCGTCACCGGGAACACGAACGTGCCGGTCTAGCCATTCGCCACGCCGCTCTCCTGCAGCCGCGCGGGCCGGGTGGAGGTGACCCACCCGGACGACGTTCCCGGTCACAGGTCCGTGAACAGCAGCTGCGCAGAGCGGATCAGCCCCGGGATGGCGTTAACGCTTTTCCGTTCGTTTTCGACGAACGTTTCGCGGGCTGATCCTCTATTCCCCAGTCGCCCGTCAGTGCGGCCAGACATTCAGATCAGTGGAGGCAGGCACCCTGATCGGGCTCGGCGCCGCCGTCGCCGCCGGGCACAGGTGAAGCACTTCGCCACCGCTGACCTGGTCGAGACCCTCTACCGGTCCCTGACCGACAACACCATCGAGACCATCCTGCGCAACGATCTGGTCATTCTCGACCAGGTCGGGTTCGCAACCCCTGGACGACACCGGAAGCCAACTGCTGTTCCGGCTCGTGGCTGCTGCCTACGAACGCCGGAGCCTGGCCATTGGAACCCACTGGGCCTTCGAGATGACTGGGGCCGGTCCTGCCCGAGCACACCACCGCCGTCTCCATCCTGGACCGGCTCCTGCACCACGCCACCATCGTGGTCACCAGCGGCCAGTCCTACCAGATTCGCGACGCCAGACAGAGAAGAGGTGTAACCACCAAACATCCTGAACTACCCGCAAGGGGTGGGACTTTTTATTGGCCACCAGGGGCGACTTTCAGAACTTTCAGATGGCCATTGAAAGCCTGGCGGGGTATGAGGGTCACGTCCACCCACTCCGACCGCGAATGCAGATGGCCCACGACCGCGCCGAGCCCGTCCAGCGTCGGCACCCCACAGCCGAGGTCAGATTCCCATCGGACGCGCCACCAGAGCGCACGCCATCCGGTGGCGCCAGGCCCAGATCCTTGGCGGCTGCCTGTACCTCGGCCAGTAGCGGTAACGCCTACTCGGTTCCAAAGGATACCGGTTGACGCCACTAAGCACCTCCAAGGTCGCCTCTGGATGCACCGGTGCCAGCGACCGAATGCCGGCATCCACCCGATCCAGCTCCGCGCGACTCCAGACCCACGCATCCACCGTCACGCTCGCGGATTCCGGGACGCTGTTCGACGTCGTCCCACCAGCTAGCACAGTCGGTGTCCTGTGGTCCAGGCCTCCACGTCCGCCAGCGCATCCAGACGCAACAACTGGTCCGCCCTCGATCGTAGCGTTCACCCCCAGATGCGGCTCCAGGCCCGCATGTGCGTCACGTCCGTGCACGACAACTCGGTACCCAACCACACCCTTGCGAGCCACCTTGACCGCCGCTCCATCGGCGCCCGGCTCACACACCAGCACTGCTGCGGCGCGGCGAGCATCAGTGGGACCACGACACAGGCGAACACTACGGCTGTGCCGAAGGGCCTGACACCGAAGAGGCCGATGCCGCGGGCCCGGCGCCTTCCACCGTACGTGCGAACGCGGCGATCTGCTTCAACAGTTGCGCTCATGACCCAACCTCGCCATTGATCTCAGTTGATCACTAACTTAGATGAATTAGCTAGAATGAGCGAGGTGTAGGAGGAGTGAGTCGGCCAGGACGATGAGATCGACTTGGCTATTTTTCCGACAGGGCGCGGCTCGGGCCAGTTCACCTCGACAGCCTTATCGAGCGCGGCACTGCCGCTTGTCTGCCAGACCTCTCGCAGCGCGGCGGCCTGATGGCGGACGCACGCTTGGGGACACGACGGTCAAGCACGGTCCTTGGTGGACGTCGCAGCCGGGAAACGCGGGGGAACAGGTGCGAGACTGTCCGCCTGGGAGATGTCAAGCCCTGTCACCGCCCCGACAGAACGAAGGGGCGGCGACAGGTGGGAACTGCCGGATCAGATCGTCGAGGCTAGAAACGCTGCGCCTCTGTCGGCTTCGGGACCGGGATTGACGTAGCGCCCGTGTTCGGCTTTATTGAGCGAGCCACGCTTGCAGACGATGTCCTGTCGGCAGTAGTCGCGCGATCGAGCGTCGACGCCGTCAGGATATGCATTTCGCGGGCCCTTGACGCCGACGCCGGATGAGCCAGAAGCTCCATTGGCTCCCGAGTTGTATCGGGGATTCCCATACGTCACCACGGCCCTGATAGTCCGGCGCTCTTCGGGAGTCATCTGCTCGATCGCGTCCCCGACCGCCCAGGCTCCTTGGCTATATCCGACGATCACGGATTTGGTGTGCTCCCAGCCGCACACATTTCCGTCTGTCCTTCGTCGCAACACCGCTAGCGTCTTGGCCGTGCCGTCGTGCACGCCCGCCAGGTAGATGGCAATATACTTCGGTCCGGAAATGAGAAGGTCGACCAGATTGGCATAGTAATCAACCCCGCCCGGATCGACTGTTCCCGGACGCATCCCGTCGAGCTTCTTGTATGTCGCCATTACGGGGTCGCTGTCCTTGCCCATCCCGAGCGAGCCCGGTTCCTCGCCTGAGCCACGTGCACCGATGTAGAGCGTGTGATCGCAGTCCACCGGCTGGTAACCCAGCCCGCACCGCGGTAGCTGGTTGTCAAAAACACCGAACGGCGTTCCGTTTACCTGCACGTCGGAAACGAAGCCATTCCCCACCTTGTCCCAGATGAAGCTTCCACTGACCTTGGTTCCGTTGTTCTGGCAAGCGATGGAGATGGCGGTGTTGATTGGCAGAGTGCCCACCGGCGTGGCATTGAACGATGGAGCTGAGCGGATCGTCGCGACCGCATTCGTCACATAAGTGGGCGAGGGTTGTGGTGCCGGAGGGGGTTGCGGAGTCGGCGCGCTTCCGCAGCGCGGAATCCGAGAATCAAATTGGGCGTACGGTGTCTCCCGGACGAACAAGTCGGAAATGAAGCCGCCGCTCACTGCGTCCCAGACTGAGGACGTACCGAAACCGGCGGCGGTGACTGTTTCCCCACCGATCTGACAGCCAATGTCGATCGGTGTGCCGGCGGCCCCGATCAACCCAATCTGTGACGTCTGGGTAGAAGCGTCGGCCCGGATCCGAACCGAGTTGGCGCTGGTGTGATAACCCGATACTGCATTGGCGCTGACTGCTGTGCCGATCGGCAACGCGCCGACCGTGGCGATCGCGGCGATGCACAGCCAAGCCTTTCGACGTGGTCGCAAGTTTGTCTCCCGTGTTCAGTGCCGTCCTGGCCGCCATCCCTCTTCTCAATGACGGGGTAACTGTCGGGCCCAAGAAGCAATCGGAACAGACCCCTTTCGGGGGCCACTTCGATTGGATGGTCCGTGCCAAGAAACGTGCTAATGCCCATCTCATTGCCGCCGGGCAAGGCCGGTTCTTCCCCCGCAGCAGGGCGCCCTGCTCCATTCGGTACAGTGCGACCTCTGTCTAGATTTCCGCTACCCCCTTTCCAGGGGGTAGCAATCACGCCGCGAAGTTGGTGCCCTGTACCCTATGGGCCGGAACACCAGCGATCTGCGCGTACTTGGACAGCAGGCGTTGCAAGCTTTTGGCGTCCGGCTTGCTCTGCTGTTTCTGGCAACCGCCGCCGCCGGCATCCCATTGATGGCTCAGACTGTGGGCGTCGGGTGGTCGCTGGCACTGGTGCCAGCCATTGCCGTCTGCGGGCAGGCCGTCCGCAGTTCTCTTGCTTGGGGCGCGCCGCCAGATCGGATGATCTGGGCACTCGTTTGCACCCTGGGCGTCACTGCGGCCGTGCTGGCGCTCACCACGACCTACGGCGATGTCCGCGGGTACGAGGTGTCCGCGTGGATCGTGGCCGGGTTTGCTGCTGGCGTCGCGGTTGCCCGGGGTCCCGGATCGGGTTTCGGCACCTTTACAGCCCTGCTCGCAATCACCATCACCATCGGTGCGGTCGCCCACAGACCAGCGCCGCTGATTACTCTGGCCGGACCTCTTACCTTTGTCGTGGGCGGTGCGGTAATCAACGTCGCCACCCGCCGTGGCTTTGCAATCACCCAAGAGGCCATGGCGGGCGCGGAATCGGCCGAGGCGGCCCATCGGGTGGCGATCGAACGCTGGCGGGCGCGACGTGAGACTGACCGGGCGCTGCACGACACCGTCTTGGCCACCTTGACCTTGCTGTCCCAGGGCGGGGTTGGGGTCGCCGAAGAATCGTTGCGGAAACGGTGTGCGCGGGACGTCGCAGAGCTCAATGTTGGCCCAGCTGCCACACCAGGGTCTCAGGCTGCCGGTTCCGGTGCACGCACGAGCTGGCTGGCCGAAGTCGCAGCTCAGGCAGAAGCCGAGGGTTTGTCACTCGTGCTGCACCAAGGTGCTGGTGACATCGGGACTGAAATGTCCGGCGATCGGCGAGCTGCCGTCGAGGCTGCGGTCAGGCAGTGCTTGGCCAACGTCGCCCGTCATGCCGGCACCTCTGAGGCAGAGATCAGCAGTGTGCGGTCGGGACGTGAGCTGATGGTGATGGTGGTGGACCGGGGCCTCGGGTTCCGGCCGGAGGCCGTCCCGAGCGACCGGCTGGGTTTGCGAGCTGGTGTGCGCGATCGGATCGAAGACGCCGGCGGCCGGGTGAACATCTGGTCGGGGCACGGACAGGGAACCAGCGTTGTGATCTGGATGCCCTTGGATGAGATGACCAGATGACTTCGCTGCTGGGGGAGACACATCGCCCGCTGCCGCGGGAATTCGACCGGCTGGTTGTGATCATCAGCGTCCAAGCGCATGTGTTCGCGCTACTGGTGATCTGGCAGAGCTGGTCGATCTATCGATCAATTACCGCGACGTTGCTCCTCTGGTTCTTCTCGCTAGCTATCCCGTTGAGTGCTCTGGTCGTGGCGCAGCGGTCAGCAGGTGTGCTTTCTCGCCGGGGACTGGTTGTTGTCGGCTTGGCCATCCTGATTGTGGATGTCGGTGGAGCGCTGATGGTCAGACCGGCTGACCTGGGCAGCCCGGCGATGTGGATCTGGGGCGTGGCCGGAGTCACCCTGCTTACCCTGTCGCCGTTCCGGCCAATTCGCGAGATTTTGCTGCTCGGGTGCGCCCATAGCTTGGTCCTGCTGGCGATCATGATCTGGGCGCGGTCGATCGGAGGGGCTGATGCCTTTCGCATTCTTGCCGATCTGAATGCTGGATTGCTTCCCGTAGTCGCGGCCGCCCATTTCGTTCGCCTGTACATCGATGCGTTGCGGACCAGGCAGAATGCGGCCGGTCAACTCGCCGCCGCCGAGGCTGGTCTCATGATCGCTGGGGCCGTTCAGGCAGACACCTCGCAACGACTGGAGTGGTTACGATCGGAGACGGTGCCGTTGTTGGAAGCTGTTGCCAGCGGTGCACTTTCAGCGTCCAACCAAACGGTTGTGGACCGAGCTCAGCGGCTCTCACGCGACCTCAGGCGTGAACTGCTGGAGGGCCGGTCAGGGCTGTGGCTGCTCGGCATCCGGGCCGATCACCAGCGGGCCACCGAGATCCTCGATCCGCAAAGTTGCCTCGAACGGCTGGCTGATGCTGACCGGGCGGCGCTGGCTGTTCTGGTCGAGTCCCTGCGTGACAACTACTCCTGGGACCGAATCTCCGTGGTACTGACCCTGTCCGCGGATCTGACCCCGGCCGACGCTCCCCGTACGGTGCTCACGGTCGTGGCCTCCGGTACGAGCGCAGACCCCGCCTCCAGGGACCAGCGAGTGCTCGCAGCTGGATCACAACTAGCGGCGACCATCGTGCGTGAGACTGCTGATCTGCTGGTCGCGGACGCTGAATTGCCCCTCAAGGCACGTCGATGATGCGTCACTATGAGTGCATGGACGATGCACAGGTCATCACTGTGGCTCTAGTGGATGACGAAGAGCTGGTCCGCCAAGGACTGCAGGCCCTGATGGTCAACGCGGGATGCGAAGTGCGGCCAGTGATCTCCACGCCGCGATGGGCGGAACTGCTGGATGATCCACAGTTTCCAGTGGATGTTGTTCTGCTGGACTATAAGCTGGACGACGGTGTGCCCGCGGCATCCAAGGTCAGGCTATTGCGCGCGGCCGGCGTCGCGTGCCTAATTGTCAGTACCCATGCCACACCCGCCGAGGTACGAACCTGTATCGGCGCGGGTGCGCTGGGATACCTACCCAAAAGTGAACCACCTGACAAGATGATCAAAGCCATCAGGGCTGTGGCGCGGGGCGACAGCTATGTCAACTCCGAGCTGGCAACTCTGCTGGTCGCCGACCGTGAATACGCCGAAGATGTTCCCCGCCTGAGCCCACAGGAGCTGGCCGCGCTTACGCTCTACGCCAGCGGGCTGCCGATGAAGAGCGTGGCCCGGCGGATCGGTGTCACCTATGACACCGCCAAGGGCTACATAGACCGTGTACGGGAGAAGTACGAACTGGCT
This sequence comes from uncultured Kineosporia sp., assembly GCA_937859855.1. The sequence continues at coordinate 1,540 of CALMAR010000208.1, read as the reverse complement.
GGCCGAAGTGCCCGGACCAAGGTTGAACTGTACCGGCGAGCGGTCGAGGACGGATTCGTCTGAGTGCCCCCCGATCAGGGGTGCTTACTGATGCACGTGCCGACGCTAGTGTCGGATCAACGTGATGTCGAAAACAGAGGAGACGCAATGACATACAACTATCGCCAAGGTGCTGTGGTGACTTTCACCCGTGAGGATGGTGGCGCGGGGCCGGGCGAATCTTTGACGTTAAAGGCCTCCGACGGCTGGAAGATAGAGATCCAGGACGAGGGTTGCGTAGAGATCACTGGCTACGGCCGCGCTGACAAGCCGCCGTCGCGGGTGGTCCCGTTCCACCGGATCTGGGAGATCACAACTATTTCCTGAGTTCGCTTTACTCTGAGGAGCTCGTTATGACGTGTAGAAAGTGCGGCGCGCAGCTGGATGAATGCCCCGACTGTGACGGCCAGACTAGAGCCAGTGTTGGCGGCTGGAAACTAACATGCTCCACATGTAACTCGACCGGCAGTCTCTGCCCGAAGGACGGCAAGTTCCACGAGTAGGCGTCTCTTGCGCGCCGACTTCCACCCGGTGCCGACTCCATGATCGAGGTTCTGCGCCGGCCAGGTACGCGACGCAGTGTGACGCCTCGCTACGGGGGTGAGGACCCGAAAGGACGGAAGTCGCCACAGTGCTCTGAGGGCTGCTTAGGGTAGACGGTCAGGATCTCGCTCTCGGACAGGTTGGCGATCTGCTGCGCCGTCTTGGAGCCGGGCCAGCGGTAAGACTCGTTGACGCGCAAATGCCAGGCCAGAATATGCCGCTTCCGTGTGTACGGAGCCCGACCGCGGATCCATCGCTCCACCGTCTTGGGATCGACCCCTCCAACCTCTGCAAGGCTGTCCTCGGTCTCACCACGCTCGAGCATGACGACTCGCAACCGCTCGTTCGCTGGCATGTCACGTCCCTTGAGGCGTCCAGCAGGTGATGATCCCGTCCCGGCCTGCCGGAACACCCTCATCGCATGGATATCGCAATAGCAGTTCTCTTGGTCGCGGTGGTGCTGGCCACGGGCCTGGCGATCTTCGGGCGCGTCGTCCTGGTGGTCCTCGCCATCGTCGCCGCAACTCCCGGGAGATAGTGCCCGGATCACGCCCGAGGAGCCGGGCGATCTGACGGACGCCGTGTCCCTGCGCGGTCAGGATGGCAATCTCTTCTCGCTCCGCGATGACAGATACCGGCCCGACGGCACGGCAGTGCTGAGCGAGGGCATCCCGCCACCCTGACGAAACCATCTGGCACCGACCGGCGCCGACACGCCGCACGAGGCTGCGGCATCCTCACTGGACAGCCCTTCAGCGACCCGCGTCCAGAAATGCCGCAGGGTCTCCCGTTCCGGCAGCGGCCGGCCCGGTGAAGCCATCGGCGGCACGATCGCGCGATCGGCCTTCCACTGCCTCCGGACCCGCTCATCCGCCCGATATTGCGGACGCCGCCGTCGCCCTCGGCTTCCTGCTAAGTCTGTCCTGCCACAACGCCTCCACTCGATGAGGTGTTGCGA
>CALMAR010000207.1 GCA_937859855.1 uncultured Kineosporia sp. | reverse complement strand
GGGCGGAAGCGGGCGGGTATCGAGGGCTGCCCTGCTGGCGTCCCACCGTTCATCGTCCAGGCCGTCGCGGACCACAAAACATCACTTTCTGTCGCTGGTTATCAACTGCATGTCGTATTCACCCCGAGGCTGATCAGGCATACGATCGAGGTCGGATCATTGTCGGAATGCGGGTCGCGAGCACCGGGTCATGAACCCGGCCCGATCCTCGTGACGTGGAGTGTCGCATGCGACTGGGACGGCTCGCAGCAGCGGGCCTCGCCACCGGAGCGGTCATGGCTTTCGCGATCTCCCTGCTGCGCCCTCGGCGACGCCTCGTGGATGCGGTCGACGATCCGCCCGGCCCCGACACACCCGACCTCGGGGAAACCATGGTTCCACGGGAAACCAGCGCGGGGCAGCGCCGGATCGACGTCACGGCCACCGACACGGCCGGCATCACCACCGCGGGGGCGCAGTGAGCCGCCGCCTGTCACCGCTGACGCTGGACAACCTGTCGGATCTGCCGAACGGTTGCCGCAGGTGCGTCGCCTGGGAACTGGACGCCGTTGCCGCGCGACGGGCGCGGGAGGTCGGTGACACGTCCTTCGAGAAGGAAGCCTGGATCTCCGCGACCCTGCTGGAATGGGGCTCGTGCGGCCGGATCGCCTATGTGGACGACCTGCCCGCCGGGTTCGTGACCTACGCGCCGCCCGCCTTCGTGCCCCGATCGTTGGCTTTCCCCACCTCGCCGGTGAGTGCGGACGCCGTCCTGCTGATGACGGCCCGGGTGCTGCCCCGCTACGCCGGTGGTGGTCTCGCCCGCATGCTGATCCAGGCCACGGCCAAGGATCTGACCCGGCGTGGGATCCGGGCGATCGAGGCCTTCGGGCTGGCCGCCGGCGGCGGCCTGCTGCCAGGCCCGCAGGGCGACCCTGGCGCACCGTCCGCGGAGTGCCTGGTGCCCGCGGACCTGCTGACGGCCGTCGGGTTCAAGACCGTCCGGCAGCACCACCGCTATCCCAGGCTGCGACTGGAGCTGAAGACCGCCATCTCCTGGCGCGAGGACGTCGAGCTGGCACTGGAGCGGATCCTGGGCACCGTGCGGGTCCCCGCGCTGAGCTCGACCAGCCGCAGCTGAGTCGGCGGGCGCAGCAGAGGTAACTAGGCGGGCCCATCAGCGCTGACCCGGCGGGCAAAGCAGAGGTGACTCGGCGGGCAAAGCAGCGCTGACCCGGAAGGGTCGGGAGAACACGCTGGTCAGGTGCCGCGCGCGTGCGCCAGGACGTCGCTGAGCGCGATCGTCCCGGTCTTGGTCGCGTCGTCCTCACCGAGGTAGACCCGCTGCACCGCGGCGAGGACGGCGTCCGCCAGCGTCTCGAGGAAGCTGTCGTCGACCAGCCGCGCGGCGTCGTCCTCATTGCTCAGGTATCCGACGCCGACCATCACGGCAGGCATGGGCGTCATCCTGACCAGGTCGTAGGAGCACGGATGGCTGCGGCAGTCCACCACCGAGGTGCGCGCCACCACCTCACGCTGCAGGAACTCGGCCAGCGCCCGGCCGATCGCGGAGTGCTGCGCGACCCGGCCGCCGCCCCAGTAGAAGGTGGCGAAGCCCTGTGCCAGCGGATTGTGGTTGGTCTCGCAGTGGAACGAGATCATCAGATCGGCGCCGAGTTCGGTGGCGAACTCGACCCGATCCCCGATGTCCGGTGCCGTGCCCGCGGGTCGCGACATCCCGACCGTCGCGCCGGCCAGGCCCAACCGGGCCGCGACCCGATGGCAGATCGCCGCGGTCACCGACTCCTCCACCAGGCCGTGCCCCGACACCCCGTGCCCGTCCCCGCCGTGCGCGGCGTCCAGGCAGATCACCTTGCCTTTGAGGCTCTTGCCCGCCGCCGCGACGCCCTCCCGGGTCCGCAACGTCCAGGGGTCACCGCCCTCCACCGCGCGTCCCAGGGCCGCGATCGCCCGGTAGGTGCGTGGCCCGCAGATGCCGTCGGCGGGAACCCCCAGGCCGCGCTGCAACTCGCGCAGCGAAGCCGCGGTAGCCGGGCCGAACAGGCCGTCCACGGGGCCGGCGTGCACGCCCAGCTTGACCATCCGTTCCTGCAGCGCGGAGACGTCGTCCCCGCGCATCATCGGCGCGGTGCGCACCAGTACGCGGTCGCCGAGCTGCCAGCGGGACGCCTCCAGGTGCAGCGCGGTGTCGCGGCCGACGACGCCGTCGGCGAGCACGCCGCGGTGCTGTTGGAAGCGACGGACGGCGTCCCGCACCTGCTCGTCGAACAACTGGACGTCGGTCAGCGCGTCTTCCGGCGCGGACGAGCCGCCCCGGGCCAGCAGGTCCCGCAGGACGACGACGGCCGGGCCGTGATCGCCCAGCCGCAGCGGGCGCTCGCCGACCCTGGGCAGCAGCCCAGCGCCGGGCCTGGGGTTCGTCACCGGCTGGGCGTCGGGCTGGATCAGCCCAGCCAGTCGGACAGCTCGCGCCGCAGGATCGGCTTCGGCTTGGCGCCGATCAGGGACTTGACCAGCTCGCCGCCGGAGTAGACGTTCAGCGTGGGCAGCGACGTGACGCCGTAGGCGGCCGTTACCCGCGGGTTCTCGTCGGCGTTCAGCTTGACGAAGCGCAGCTTCTCGGACTCCTTGGCCAGCTCCTCCAGGATCGGGGACACCTGGTGGCAGGGCCCGCACCAGTCGGCCCAGAAGTCCACCAGCACCGGGCGGTCCGAGTTCAGCACCTCGGTGTCGAAGGTGTCGTCGGTGACTGCGATGACGGCGTCGTCGGCCATGGTTCCCTCTTTCGTCGTGAGCATTCGATAGTGCCAGGTTCGAGCGGTGCACCGCCCGGCGGCACGGCGGCTGCGGTCGGGTCCCTCAGAAGGGAACCGCCTCGGCGCGGCGCTCGGCCGCGTCGGCGAGACTGGAGTGGTCGATGCCACCCTCGACGTCGGCGAGCGCGGCCAGGTAGCGCTCGGCGTCCAGCGCGGCCACGCAACCGGAGCCGGCAGCGGTGATCGCCTGCATGTACTCGTGGTCGACGACGTCGCCGCAGGCGAAGACGCCGGACAGGTTGGTGCGGCTGGAACGCCCGGAGACCGCGATGTAGCCCTTGTCGGTCAGGCGTACTTGGCCCGAGACCAGGTCGACCCTCGGGTCGTGGCCGATCGCGACGAAGAGGCCTGTGACGTCCAGATCACGCTCCTCGCCGGTGAGCGTGTCGCGCAGCCGGATGCCGGAGACCTTGGCCTCGCCGTGGATGTCGACGACCTCGCTGTTCCACGCGAAACGAATCTTCGGGTCGGCCGCCGCCCGCTCCTGCATGATCTTGCTCGCTCGCAGGCTGTCGCGGCGGTGCACGATCGTGACGGTGCGTGCGAACCGGGTCAGGAAGGTGGCCTCCTCCAGCGCCGAGTCGCCGCCGCCGACCACGACGATGTCCTGGTCGCGGAAGAAGAACCCGTCGCAGGTCGCGCACCAGCTGACGCCGTGCCCGGACAGCTCCTTCTCCCGGGCCAGGCCCAGCTCGCGGTAGGCGGAGCCGGTCGCCAGGATCACCGTCCGGGCCTGGTGGGTGCGACCGTCGCCGGTGACGACGCTCTTCACATCGCCCTCCAGATCGGCCTCGACCACGTCGTCCGTGACCAACTCGGCGCCGAACCGCTCGGCCTGCGCGCGGAACTTGTCCATCAGGTCCGGGCCCATCAGGCCGTCCGGGTGGCCGGGGAAGTTCTCCACGGTGGTGGTGTTCATCAGCGCGCCGCCGGCGGTCACCGAGCCCTCGAAGACCAGCGGGTGCAGGCTCGCCCGGGCGGCGTACAGCGCGGCCGTGTACCCGGCCGGGCCCGACCCGATGATGATCACGTCACGGACGTCGTTCAAGGTCATCTCCTGATGCTGGACTGTCCGGTGGGTAGAACCGATGGTAGGGGCCGGCTGTTCCCCGCCGATCGCGGCCCGAGCGGGCGCCGGACCACGAGACGACGGGCGCGCGGACCACGAGCGGTCGACCGGACGACGGGCGCGCGGGATCACAAGCAGGTCGACCACGAGCAGGCGGGCGGGACCACGAGCAGGCTCACGGCGACAGCGTGCGGACGGCGATCGTCCCGTCGGCTCCCGCGCGGCAGTCCCGGGCCACCACCCAGACCTCGTACGAGGCGTCCGGCTCCTGCAGGACGATCACCGCCGCCTCCCGGTCCTGATAGCTGGCCAGGTCGACCGCGACCGGGCGCTGCCCGGGCC
>CALMAR010000206.1 GCA_937859855.1 uncultured Kineosporia sp. | reverse complement strand
GCGCCCAGGCCCGGCGGGGCACTGTGGCCCTGGACGCCGCCCGGCGGATCGCGGCGGCGAAGGCGGCCGCCCGGCTGGCGCAGAGCCAGGCGGCCGGATCGGTGACGGCGATGGCGATCCCGCCGGCCTATCTGGCCAGCTATCGGGCTGCCGCTGAAACCTGCACCGGGATGTCCTGGACCCTGCTGGCCGCCGTCGGCCAGATCGAGAGCGGGCACGGCCGCGCCACCGGTCCTTCCTCAGCTGGCGCCATCGGCCCCATGCAGTTCCTGCCCGCAACCTTCACCGCCTACGCGGTCGACGGCGACCAGGACGGCGTCAAGGATCCCTGGGACCCTCAGGACTCGATCTTCACCGCTGCCCGCTACCTGTGCGGGCTGGGCGCTGGAACCGGTACCCCGCAAGGGGTCCAGCGTGCGCTGCTCGGTTACAACCATGCGCAGTGGTACGTGGACCTGGTGCTGTCGGCACAGCGGGCCATCGTCGCCGCCCAGTCCTGATCAGCCCGGCTGATCTCCGCCGGCCGGTGAGCCCCAGTTGGCCGGCTCGATCGGCATCGTGTCTTCCGTCAGCCCCGAAGCCGCCTCCGGCTGGCCGCCAGCCCGATCGCCCGCCTTCGCACCGATCGCTGGGGTGGTCCCCTGAGCACTGCGGCGGGCGCCTTCGGCATCGGCCACCGCTCCGGCCGCCTCCTCCTGAGCCCGGCGGACGGCGTCCACCGGGTCCTCCAGGGCCAGTTCGCCCAGATCGGTGTCCTTGAAGCCGAGATCGCCGAGCACCTTGGCCGCACTGCCGTCGTTCGCGCCGCCCAATGCCTGGGTGATGCTTTCCAGTGCCTTGGTCAGTTCGCTGGGCACGATCCAGAGCTTGCTGGATGCGCTGTTCGCGATCTGCGGCAGCGTCTGCAGGTACTGGTAGGCCAGCAGTTTCGAATCCGGGTTGCCCCGGTGGATGGCGTCGAACACCTGCAGGATCGCCCGCGACTCGCCCTGCGCCTTCAGGATGGCCGACTGGGCCTGGCCCTCGGCCCGCAGCACCGCCGACTGCTTGTCGCCCTCGGCGGTCAGGATCTGGGACTGCTTGACCCCTTCAGCGGTGAGAATTGCCGCCCGGCGCGACCTTTCAGCCCGCATCTGTTGCTCCATCGAGTCCTGCACACTGTGCGGCGGATCGATGGCCTTGAGCTCGACCCGGTTCACCCGGATACCCCAGCGACCGGTGGCCTCATCGAGCACGCCGCGCAACTGGGCATTGATCTGGTCACGGCTGGTCAGGGTCTGCTCCAGGTCGAGCGAGCCGATCACGTTCCGCAGGGTGGTGACGGTGAGCTGTTCGATGCCCTGGATGTAGTTGGCGATCTCGTACACAGCCGACTTGGGATCGGTCGGCTGGAAGTAGATCACCGTGTCGATGCTGACCACCAGGTTGTCGGAGGTGATCACCGGCTGCGGCGGGAACGACACCACCTGCTCGCGCAGGTCGACCACGGCCCGGGGCCGGTCGATGAACGGGATCAGGAAGTGCAGGCCCGCGTCCAGCGTCTGCGAATACCGTCCCAGCCGCTCCACGATCACGGCAGTTGCTTGCGGCACGATCCGGATCGCCTTGGCGATGGTGGTGAGCACGAAGATCACGACCAGCGCCAGGACGACGAGAGCAACGATGCCCCCAGCCGAGAGATTGTCCACTTACGGCCTTCCTTCCAATGGTGGCGGTCCCCCCGCCTGCGGGGCTGTGGTCACCATCGCGGTGGCCCCAACGATCTCGACGACGTAAACCGTGCTGCCCACTTCCAGGATCCGGCCTCCGGCCGCGGTTCGCGCCGTCCAGACCTCGCCCCCGAGCTTGACCAGGCCACTGCGCTCGGACACCGGCTCGAGCACGTGGGCCCGCTGCCCGACCAGGGCCCTGGCGCCCATCAGCTCATGGGGCGTGCTGCGGGCCCAGCGCTTCAACGGCGGCCGGACGGTGAGCAGCAGAGCCAGCGTGGCAGCCGCGAAGATCAGCACCTGAAGCGCGAACGGCAGACCCACCGCGGCCGAAATGGAGGCGATCAGTGACCCGCCGACGACCATCAGGAAGAAGAAGTCGACGGTGGCGACCTCGACCACCCCGGCGGCCAGCGCAACAGCCAGCCACCAGAGCCACTGTGTGTCGTCGGGCCAGTTCAAGGCTTCCTGCCTGTCATGTGCTGTTGTCAGCCCTCCTGACGCAGCGTGGCGTACCAGCGCTGCGCCGCGTGGTGCACCACCAGCGGCACCCCGAACGTGGCGCTCAGGTTGTCGTCGTTCAGAGTCTCCGCTACTTCCCCAGCGGCGACCACTCGGCCGCTGCGCAGCAACAGGGCGTGGCTGAATCCGGGTGGTATCTCCTCCACGTGATGGGTAACGAGCACCAGCACCGGAGAGTTCGGGTCGCTGGCCAGTTCAGCCAGGTCACGGACCAGGATCTCCCGGCTGCCCAGATCGAGTCCGGCGGCCGGCTCGTCCAGCAGCACCAGCTCCGGGTCGGTCATCATCGATCGGGCCAGCTGGACGCGCTTGCGCTCACCCTCACTGAGGGTGCCGAAGGTGCGCTCGGCCAGATGGGCGATCCCGAAAGCCCCGAGCAGGTCCTGGGATCGGCCCAGGTCCAGGTTGTCGTAGTACTCGTTCCACCGCCCGGCCACGGCATAGGCCGCCGTCACCACCACGTCCCGGACCCGCTCTCCAGGCGGCAACTGATCGGCCAGCGCGGCGCTGGACAACCCGATCCGGGGCCGGAGCCCGAATACGTCGGTGCGGCCCAGGGTTTCGCCCAGCACAGTGGCCTGGCCGGTGGATGGATGCATCCGCGCGGCGGCGACCTGGAGCAGAGTCGTCTTGCCCGCCCCGTTGGCTCCGAGCACGACCCAGCGCTCACCCTCGCGTACCCGCCAGGTCACGTCGTCCAGCAGGGCATTTCCGTCCCGGATGATGGTCACCGCGGACATGTCGATGACGTCATCCATGGGCGCATCCATGGGTCCAGACATTAGTCGCCGAGCGGCGAGGGTTTCGGCCAGCACCACCCGTACGCTGGAGCCGTGCTGTTGTTGCCCCGGTCGGCCCGGCTGGCGGCGTGGGGAACCGCCGTGGTCACGTCGGTGGCCGAACCTGCCCAGGCGGTGCGGGCGGTGACGGGGGACGACGAGGAGCACGAGGTTCAGGCCGAGATGGAAGTAGCCGCCGTGCTCGGGCTGGCGCCCAAGACCGGACTGCTGGAACTGCTGGGCGCCCTGCTCAGGCACGGCGTCCCGGCGCTGCCGGTGGTGCTGCCAGCACCCGGCGATGTGCTCGGGCTGCCCGGTCCGGCCGAGTTCAATGCGGCTGCCGCCGAAGCCGGTGAAGCGGTGCTGGTGATGCCCGCGCACGGGCCGGCGATCGGGCTGGTGCCCCAGGTCGTCGAGTTCGGGTCGGTCTGGGAGCCAGGCGCGATGGTGACCTGGCACGCCCAAGCGGTGGGCCGCCGCCGGGTGACTGATCTGGGCAGCGTGGCCGAGGCCGACCGGGAACTGCGGGTGGCGCTGAACGAGGCCATCGCCGAACTGGCTCGCCTCGATGTCGCTCGCTGGCGGGACGACGCCGCCGGCCGGGTGGCCGCGATCCGGGACGGCGGCCTGGAGAGCGCCTCGCTGCCGGCCGGAACGCCCGGC
>CALMAR010000205.1:3963-11004 GCA_937859855.1 uncultured Kineosporia sp. | reverse complement strand
GCGCGCCGGGCGGGGGTTGTTCCGGTGGAGCGACGGCGGGTTCGGCGACTGGCGCTCGGCGCCACCGGGGTACGGCTCGTTGTGGTTGCTGCCGCAACTGCTGGGCCGGTCCCGGCCGAACCCCCCGGACTCCTGGCCGGCCCGGCTGGTGGTCGGCCTGTTCGGCTGGCTGTTCAACCTGCAGCCGCTGACCGGGCGGGTCGCCGCGGTGCTGTCGATCCTGCTGCTGCTGGCGCTGGCCGCCGCGGTGGTCCGGCTGACGGCCGTCCCCCCGGCGGCGGAGCCCGAGGACCCGGCGGCGGAGCCCGAGGACCCGGAGGCGGACGGCGTGTGGCCGGCCCTGGACCCGTCACCGGAATCCGCGGCCCCCTCGCCCCTGCCGCCTGCGGTGCTGGCGCCGCTCGCGCTGGCCCTGTTGTGCGCTGCGCTGGTGTCGGCGACGTCCCTGCCGGTGCAGACCAGCCTGCTGCTGCTGCCACTGATCGCGCTGTCCGGGCTGGCCTGGCGGGACCACCTGATCTGGGCCGGTACCGAATGCGCCTACTTCGTCGGGGTCTGGTTCTTCATCGGCGCGGACACCACGCCCACCCGTGGGCTGCCGCCGTCCCTCTACCTGTTCCTGCTGATCGCGCGGCTGGCCGGGATCGCCTGGATCGGGGTGCAGGCGGTCCGCCGATACCGGGGCGACCTGCTCGCCGCCGGGCTGGCACCGAGCCCGCTCGGATGGGGATCCACGGCGCAGCACGGCCGGCACTACACGGCCTGAGCATCCCACCTGCCCACCCCGCACCTGTGGCCGAGATCACAGTCGGCGGCGATTGTCGCGGCGGTCGACCGAACGGAAACATCAGCCGAAACCACCCGTAACGGATGGTGCACACGCCTCAGGGGGTTCAGGTGACGCGTAAGTCCTTGCCGCTGCTCATCGCCGCGTTGCTGTCGCTGGCATCGCTGGTCGCGATCGCCGGTCCCGCACAGGCGGCGGCGCTGAAGAAGTGCGACACGCTCTTCTGGGACAACTCGGGGTCGTACTACATCTCGATCCCGTTCGGGTCCGTCCGTGCCGACGGCTGGTGCACCATGGCCAGCGGCCAGACCGACGCGAAGAACGACGACCTGCCGCACCCGGTCAAGTCCCTGCAGTGGGCGCTGAAGTACTGCTACAGCCGGAGCATCTCCGCGGACGGCGCCTTCGGGCCCGCCACCAAGAGTGCGCTGAAGTACGCCCAGGGCAAGGAGCACGTCACCGCCGACGGCGAGTTCGGGCCGAACACCCGCAAGGTGCTGCTCTGGCCGCGTTTCACCTACATCAGCGACTCGGTCACCCCGCCGCACAGCGGCTGCGTCAGGCTGCCCTCGGGCTGGCCGAACTGAGCTGCGGTCCCACTCACCCGGGCGATGCCCGAGGGGCCGGCACGACGACCGGCGGGACGTCCCGTGTCCGCCCGGCAGCTTCACCGACCTCAGAGAGGTGTGCCTGTGGATGACGTGGTCTCGGCGGCCGTGGGACGGCGGGCCGTGCTCAGGTGGGCAGCGGCGGGAGCCCTCGCGGCGACCGTGACGCTGGGTGTCGAGAGTCATGCCCAGGCCGCCGCGACCGCGGACGGCGACCTCTCGGTCGGTCCCACCACTGCGGGTCGATCGGCCGTGCTGGTGCCCGGTTCCAGCCAGTCGGTGATCGCACCGAACGATCTCGGCGTCACGGTGAAGGGCGCCACGTCGATCGAGGCCGGGTCGATCGTCGCCCTGGAGTACGACCCCCGGCTGTACGAGCTGGCGCAGACGGTCACGGCCGCTCACGGCGCCACGGCGCTGGCGGCCTCCAGACAGTCGGTGGTCACGGACCCGCAGACCGGCCTGACCACTGTGAAGGTCCGGGTGGACGAAGCGATCCCGGCCGGTGGCTCGACCACCGTCGTCGTGGGCCACCTGCGACCGCGGCGCTATCCACTCGACATCCTGCGCGACTACGGCGACGTCCAGGCCTCGGTGACGCAGCGCGCCGGAACGCGCAGGCGCGCCCACCTCGGGGGACGGCGGTCGGAGCCGGTCGCCGGGCAGCCGTGGGGTTGCGAGGCGGGCGTGCTGTGGCAGCCGCTCGAGTGGGGCGGCGGCTTCCGTTCCTACTGTGCCCGGGTCGCCTCCGTGCGCTCGACGGGCCCGGGAGCGGTGCCCGCGGGTTACCGGGTCCGGGTGGTGGCCGATCCGCACGTCGTCCGGTCGATCTCCCTGCAGGACGCCCGGACGCTGGGCGGCCGGCGCGTGTCCGGGTCCGCCGAGGACGTCTCGACGGCGGCGGTCAGGGCGCTGGAGTGGACGGCGCACGCGCACCTGCCGATGGGGGAGCAGATCCAGCTGCGGCTCGCCGTCACCCCGGCCGACCCGGTCGGCGCCCTGTCCGGCATCAAGCACCCGATGGTCGGCGTGGTCGGCCCGGCCGAGCGGCGCGGCACCCAGCGGACCACGTACCTGGAGTCGGTGGTCAACCAGAACAGCATCTACGACGCGGAGTCCAGGGCCAGATTCGCCTGAGTCGCAAGGGAGTGTCCGATGGATCTGCGGGTGCAGCAGGCCCAGCAGTGGGTGAACGCCACATACAAGAACGTCAGCGGGTACGTGGCGTGCGCGGAGGACGGGATCACCGGCTGGGCCACCATGCACTCGCTGACCCGGGGTCTGCAGCACGAGCTGGGGATCACCGCGCTGTCGGACAATTTCGGCGACACCACGATGGCGAAGATGATTGCCTTCGGCCCGGTCTCGGCGGCCACGGCCAACGTGAACGTCAAGATCATCGTCGAGTCCGGGCTCTACTGCAAGGGGTACTCCGGCGGTTTCGAGGACGGCCTCTTCGGGACGCCGACCCAGGCCGGGCTGGTGGCCTGGAAGACGGACATGGGTTTCATCGCCTCCGGGACGAACAATTCGGTCTCCGCCAAGGAGATGAAGGCGCTGCTCACCATGGACGCCTACGTGCTGCTGGCCGGGGGTGACGCGCAGGTCCGGTCGGTGCAGCGGTGGATGAACCTCACCTACGTGTCCCGGCAGGACTTCCAGATCGTGCCCTGCGACGGGTTCTTCTCCCGGAACGTCCAGCAGGGCCTGATGCTGGCGATCCAGTACTCGATCGGTCTGGCGGACGGCGTCGCCAACGGGGTGTTCGGGCCGGCCACCAAGGACGGTCTGAAGACCAAGGGCACGGTCGGCGTGGGCACGACCGACTCCGGCACCACCCACTTCGTCACGCTGTTCAAGGCTGCGCTGATCTTCAACGGCCGCAGCGGCGTCGACTGGAGCAGTTCCACGTTCACCAGCACGACCTCCGCCGTCACCACGGCCTTCCAGCAGTTCTGCCTGCTGCCGACCACCGGCAAGGGCGACTACCAGACCTGGTGCAGCCTGCTGGTGTCCACCGGTGATCCGGACCGGGCGGGCAAGGCCTGCGACTGCCGGACGCCGCTGAACGACGCGCGGGCCAAGGCGGTCAAGGCAGCCGGTTACCAGACGGTCGGACGCTACCTGGCCGGTGGATCGGACAAGATCCTGACGGCGACGGAGATCCAGGTGATCCTCGCCAACGGCCTGACGTTCTTCCCGATCTACCAGGAGTCGAACAACGCGCTGAACCTGTTCGACCAGGCGCACGGTACGGCCCAGGCCCAGGCCGCACACAGCAACGCGCTGGCGCTCGGCCTGCCCCGGGGATCGCTGATCTACTTCGCCGTCGACTACGACGCCACCGCCGACGAGGTGCGCAGCAACATCATCCCGTACTTCCGGGCGATCGCCTCCTCCTTCGAGGGCCTGGGGAACCGCTACTCGATCGGGGTCTACGGCAGCCGGAACATCTGTTCCATGGTCTGCGACGCCGGCGGTGCGATCAGCAGTTTCGTCAGCGGGATGTCCACCGGCTACAGCGGAAACCTCGGCTTCCCGCTGCCCGCCAACTGGGCGTTCGACCAGATCAAGACGCTCACCCTGGCATCCGGAGCGGCCGGCCAGATCGACGTCGACAACGACGTCAAGTCCGGTCGTGACACCGGCATCTCGTCGTTGACGACGCCGATCGACCAGAACGCCGCCTTCTTCACCTGGGTCAGGTGGGTGGAGGCGCAGGCCACGAGCTGGCGGTCCAGCCACACCGGCTACACGGTGGCGCAGCTGACCGCCCAGTACCTGCGCACCTACATCGACGGCCGTTACGCCGGTCTGGACTTCGACGCCGTCAGTGGCGGGATCGACGGCGGCTTCATCGCGGCCTGCGCGGCGGCCAAGGGCCGGCCGGCTCCCGGCAGCCTGCGGTGCCCGAAGACCGGGTACCTGTGCGACATCCAGCACTTCGGCGCGTCCCTCGGCGCGGTCTTCGCGCATTCGCTGTCCTCGGACAAGTCCTCCCCGACGATGGTGGACTTCGGCGGCTGGGCGGGCGACCAGATCACGGCGAGTGCGGACTGCTACAACGCCGGTGTCACCGACGCGAACGCCTACGCCTACGCCTACAGGCAGATCGGCAACAACGCCGGGCTGGAATCCTTCTCCGCCGGTGACATGCTGGCCGACGTGGATGCCATGGTGGTCGGTCTGGCGATCACCAAGACGTCCAGCCTGAAGGTCTCCGATGCGCTGACCGCCCGGTACGCGTCCTCCGCTGCCGCGAAGAGCAAGTACCAGGAGTTCATCACCGCCCGGTTCGGTTCCTCGGCCACCATGCGCTCGGCCTTCAAGAAGGTGTTCCTGCAGAACTCGGACGTGCAGTTCGACGCCGCCCGCGGACCCTTGTGGCTGAAGAGCACGAACGTGCCGATCGGCGTGGCGACCTCGCTGCACGCAAGCCTTTTCGACGGCGTGGCCAACGCCCTGGCCGACGTGATCCTGAACAAGTTCGTGGCATGAGGAGCCGATTCGGTTCCGGACCGGTCAGGGTGTGACCGTGAGCTCGTTCGTGCTGCCCGCCGTGGGCCTGGTGCTCTGGACGGTGCACGCCACGCGGGCGTGGCACGGCAGATCGGGAGGCGCGGCGCGGTGGCTGGTCCTGGCCGGGTTGCCGGTGGCCTCCGCCGGGTGCTTCGTGTGGCTGGCTCTGAGGGTGCCACCCCCGCAGGACACGCACGTCTACGCCCCGCCGACGCACGGATTCGCGGTCTGGGCCGGCAACGGTTTCCTGGGCCTCGGGTTGTGGATCGTGCTGCTGGTGATGGAGCCCTTCGTCCTCCTCGTCGCCGGCCGGCGTCGGCGGTCGGGGATACCGATTCGGTGACCGGGCGCCGTCCCGGCTAGGGTGTACCGGCTGCGCCGTCCACCCCGAGTCATCGGCAGGTGACCGGCGCCGACGCACGACCCTCCTGTCACGGACCGACCGTGACCGACCAGACCAGAGGAGGTGGGTTCACACATGCGTCAGTACGAACTGATGGTCATTCTCGATCCGGAACTCGAGGAGCGGACCGTCGCCCCGTCGTTGGACAAGTTCCTGAACGTCATCCGCAAGGGCGGCGGCTCGGTGGACACGGTCGACATCTGGGGCCGGCGCCGCCTGGCCTACGAGATCAAGAAGAAGCACGAGGGCATCTACGCGGTGGTCAACATGACCACCGAGCCCGCCGACGCCAAGGAGCTGGACCGCCAGCTCAACCTCAACGAGTCGGTGCTGCGCACCAAGTTGATGCGCCCCGAGGCGCGCTGAGCTTCACCACCACCGAACACACGGAGACCCGTATGGCTGGCGACACGACGCTGACGCTCATCGGCAACCTGACCAACGACCCCGAACTGCGGTTCACCCCCTCCGGCGCCGCGGTGGCCAACTTCACCGTGGCCAGCACGCCGCGCACGTTCGACCGGCAGTCGAACGAGTGGAAGGACGGCGAGACGCTGTTCATGCGCTGCTCCGTGTGGCGGGACGCGGCGGAGAACGTCGCCGAGTCGCTGCAGCGCGGCTCCCGCGTGATCGTCACGGGCCGGCTGAAGTCGCGGTCGTACGAGACCAAGGAAGGCGAGAAGCGCACCGTCAACGAGCTGGAGGTCGACGAGCTCGGCCCGTCGCTGCGCTACGCGACCGCGAAGGTCAACAAGACCCAGCGTGGCGGCGGCGGCGGGTTCTCCGGCGGCGGTGGCGGCTATTCCGGCGGCGGGTCCGGTGGTGCCTCCGGTGGGTCCGGTGGCGGTGGTGGGCAGTCCGACGACCCATGGGCGACCGGCCCGTCCGGTGGCGGCTTCAGCGGCAGCCAGGACGACCCGCCCTTCTGATCCCAGAACTGATTCCAAGGAGTAAAGATCATGGCCAAGCCGCCCGTGCGGAAGCCGAAGAAGAAGCAGAACCCGCTCAGAGCCGCGAAGGTCGAGCTGGTCGACTACAAGGACACCACCCTGCTGCGGAAGTTCATCTCCGACCGCGGCAAGATCCGTGCCCGCCGGGTCACCGGGGTGACCGTGCAGCAGCAGCGTGACATCGCCCGTGCGGTGAAGAACGCCCGCGAGATGGCCCTGCTGCCCTACTCCAGCTCCGCTCGCTGAGGAGGGCAGAGGTCATGAAGCTGATCCTCACGCAGGAAGTGACCGGCCTGGGCACCCCCGGCGACGTGGTCGAGGTCAAGGACGGCTACGGCCGCAACTACCTCGTCCCGCGGGGCCTCGCCGTGACCTGGACCAAGGGCGGCGAGAAGCAGGTCGCCTCGATCCGCAAGGCCCGTACGGCGCGCGAGTTCGCCAGCCTCGAGGAGGCCCAGCGGGTCCGTGACTCGCTGGAGGCCAAGCCGGTTCGGCTGCCGGTCAAGGCGGGTGCCTCGGGCCGCCTGTTCGGTGCGGTCACCCCCGCCGACGTCGCCTCGGCGATCGCCCAGGCCGGCGGCATGCAGGTCGACCGCCGCAAGGTCGAGCTGACCCAGCCGATCAAGAACCTCGGCGACTACACCGTGCACGTCCGACTGCATCCGGAGGTCCAGGCGAAGGTGGCCGTCACGGTCGTCTCCACCTGACGGCGCCCGCGCCGTCCCTCGCTCGTGCTCGCCGCAGCCGCCGCGTCCGCCGCCCGTCGAATTTGCG
>CALMAR010000205.1:0-3953 GCA_937859855.1 uncultured Kineosporia sp. | reverse complement strand
CCCGAAGGTCGCCTCGAAGGCCGCTTCCAGCCCGGCCCGCGCCCGCGCGCGCCGCCGCCGCCGCGTCCGCCGCCTCCTGGGGCCGGATCCGGCAGCCGCGGCGAGCACGAGCTTTTTTCGGTCGACTTTTGTGCATCCACAGGCGGTGGACGCCGACCGCGCGGGTCACGGGCGTGCGTCGCCGAAGTCCGGACAAGCCTGTCCCCAGCGTTATCCACAGGTTGTGGATGCAGGACGTGGTTGTCCACGGGTCGTCAACAACTTGTACACCGGGCCTGTGCGCGCGGCGATTGAAGTGGCTCCCCGGGGTCCGTAGCGTCAGGCCCTCGCCGTCCACGGGCTCGTGACGGCAGGAATGTCGGTGGTCAACGGTTCACTGTCCAGCGGCGGGTGGTTCGGTCGGCATGCAGGTGCCGGCCCGGCCCACGTTCAGCAGGTGGCCGCAGGTGCAGGAGGGGTGCGTTGTCCGTCGTCGATCTGCCGATGCCGCAGGGAGGTCCCTCGGGGGACTTCTCCGCCGGCTCGACGGGCCGCACCCCGCCGCAGGACGTCGCCGCGGAGCAGAGCGTGCTCGGCGGCATGATGCTGTCCAAGGATGCGATCGCCGACGTCGTGGAGGTGCTGCGGGGCAACGACTTCTACCGGCCCGCGCACGAGCTGGTCTACGACGCGGTGCTCGACCTGTACGGGCGCGGCGAACCGGCCGACGCCGTCACGGTCTCGGCCGAGCTGACCAAGCGCGGCGAGCTGTCCCGGGTCGGCGGCCCCGCCTACCTGCACACGCTGATCTCCTCCGTGCCCACCGCCGCCAACGCCGGCTACTACGCGCGGATCGTGCGCGAGCGGGCGGTGCTGCGCCGGCTCACCGAAGCCGGCACCCGGATCGTCCAGCTCGGCTTCACCGGCGCGGACGGGCGTGGCGGCGGGGACGTGGACGAGATCGTCAACTCGGCACAGGCGGAGATCTACGCCGTCACCGAGCGGCGCACCTCGGAGGACTACCTCCCGCTGTCCGACATCATCGAGGGGGCGATCGACGAGATCGAGGCCTCCAGCAACCGGGGCGACGGGCTGACCGGCATCCCCACCGGCTTCGCCGACCTCGACCGGCTGACCAACGGCCTGCACCCCGGTCAGATGATCGTCATCGCGGCCAGACCGGCGATGGGCAAATCCACGCTCGGGCTGGACATCGCCCGCGCAGCGGCGATCCACCACGGCATGACCTCGGTGATGTTCAGCCTGGAGATGACCCGCAACGAGATCACGATGCGCCTGCTCTCCGCCGAGGCGCGCATCCCCTTGCAGAACATGCGCAAGGGCACCATGCGCGAGGAGGACTGGACCCGCCTGGCCCGCACCATGGGCGAGGTCAGCGAGGCACCACTGTTCATCGACGACAGCCCGAACATGTCCCTGATGGAGATCCGGGCAAAGTGCCGGCGGCTCAAGCAGCGGCACGACCTGAAGCTGGTGATCGTCGACTACCTGCAGCTGATGAGCAGCGGCAAGCGGGTCGAGAGCCGGCAGCAGGAGGTGAGCGAGTTCTCCCGGGCGCTCAAGCTCCTGGCCAAGGAACTGCAGGTCCCGGTGATCGCGCTCAGTCAGCTGAACCGCGGCCCCGAACAGAGAACCGACAAGAAGCCGCAGATGTCAGATCTGCGCGAGTCGGGCAGTATCGAACAGGATGCCGACATGGTCATTCTTCTGCACCGGGAAGATGCCTACGAGAAGGAGAGCCCCCGGGCGGGCGAGGCGGATTTCATCGTGGCCAAGCACCGCAACGGCCCGACCGACACGATCACGGTCGCCTTCCAGGGGCACTACTCGCGCTTCGTCGACATGGCCCAGTAGCGGCTGGAGCGCGGCCGGCGGGTCGCGGCCGGGTCGGAGGTGCCGTCCCGGCCGCGGCAACGCGCAGATCGACCGGTGAGACGGTGCGGCGGCCTCAGCCGGCTCGGTAGCGCAGACCGTCGAGCAGCAGGGCCACCAGTCGACCGGCCTGCTCGGACTCCTCCGGCGTGCTCGCCGCCATGCAGATGCCGCCCATCGCCCGGAGCAGGTCGGCGCCGGTCATCCCCTCGCCGACCTCGCCGGCCTCGTGCGCGGCGTCCAGCAGGGCCTGGGCCGCGCCGACCAGCCGGGCCTTCGACTCGGCGAAGAACGCCGACCCGTCGGCGATCATGGACTTGAGCGCCACCGCCAGCCCACGCTTCTGGGCGGCGTACACCACGAAGGCCTCGGTCCACCGGGCCAGCGCGTCGCCGGGGGAGTCGCTGGCGAGCAGGTCGTAGGCCTGCTGGCACAGCCGCTCGTTCTCGCGCTGGTAGACGGCGGCCAGCAGCGCCTCGCGGGACGGGAAGTGCCGGTACAGGGTGCCGATGCCGACGCCCGCGTCCCGGGCCACGACCTCGAGCGGGACCTCCGCGCCGTCCCGGTTGAACGCGGCCAGTGCGGCCGACAGGAGACCGTCCCGGTTGCGCCTGGCGTCCGCGCGCAACGGCCTGACGGGTGCGGACGTCGTCGTCCCGGCCATCCCGACCTCCCAAGCCTCCGGCGCCACGCGCCGTGGACCGAATCCGGTTGCAAAGCGGAGGCAGCCTCCGTATTGTTACCGGAGGAAGCTTCCGGTTAACCACTGTACTCCCACTTTCGCAGGAGAACACCTCTGATGAGCACCGAAACGGGTATAGACGACCCGCCCGGCACGTCCGGCCCGAGCCGGGACCGTGCCCGGACCCCCGGCGGGGGCATCGGCACCATCGGCATCGGCAAGGTCACCACCACGCAGGCCCCGCTCGCCGGCACCGCGCGCGGCCGGGCCGTGCTCGCCGTGATCCTGACCGCGCAGCTGATGGTCGTGCTGGACATGAGCATCGTGAACATCGCGCTGCCCGGCATCCAGCAGGCCCTGGACTTCTCCGCCACCGGCCTGTCCTGGGTGGTCAACGCCTACACTCTGACCTTCGGCGGCCTGCTCCTGCTCGGCGCCCGGGCCGGCGACCTGCTCGGCCGGCGCCGCACCTTCCTCGCCGGGGTCGCGATCTTCATCCTGGCCTCGATCGTCGGCGGCTTCGCGACGTCATCCGCCGCCCTGCTCGGTGCTCGCGCGGCCCAGGGCATCGGTGCGGCGCTGTCCTCGCCGTCCGCGCTGGCCTTGCTGATGACGATGTTCCCGCAGCCGAAGGACCGCTCCCGCGCGATCGGCTACTACACCGCCGTCTCCATCGGCGGCGCCGCGATCGGCCTGATCGCCGGTGGCCTGCTGACCGAGTGGATCTCCTGGCGCTGGGTCTTCTTCGTGAACGTCCCGATCGCCGCCGCGGTGCTGGTCGGGGCCCGGCTCGTGCTGGTCGAGACGCCGCGCCGGCCGGGCCGGTTCGATCTGGCCGGAGCCCTCACCTCGACGGCCGGGATGAGCACCCTGGTCTACGGTTTCGTCTCCGCGGCCACCGACGGCTGGACGGCGGGCCGCACCCTGGCCTCGTTCGTCGCGGGTGTCGCGCTGCTGGTCGGCTTCGTCCTGGTCGAGCTGCGCGCCGAGGCACCGATCACCCCTCTGCGGCTGTTCGCGGACCGCACCCGCAGCGTCGCCTACACGGCCCGGCTGCTGATGGTGGCGGCGATGATGGGGGTCTTCTTCTTCCTCACCCAGTTCCTGCAGGACGTGCTCGGCTACAGCCCGATCCGCACCGGTGTCAGCTTCCTGCCGCTGACGGTCTGCGTCTTCGTCGCGGCCCAGCTCAGTGCCCGGTTCTGGAGCCAGCGCCTCGAGCCGCGGTACGTGATCGCGGCGGGCATGCTGCTGTCCTTCACCGGACTGCTCTGGCTGAGCCAGCTGTCCGCCGGCAGCGGCTACCTCAGCCTGCTCGGCCCGATCATGCTGTTCGGCACCGGCAACGGGACGGCGTTCGTCCCGCTCACCACGGCCGCCCTCGCCGGGGTCGCCCCGC
>CALMAR010000204.1 GCA_937859855.1 uncultured Kineosporia sp. | reverse complement strand
CCGCTGCCCCGCGCTTCGCGCCGGCGCGCATCTCGCGAACGCCCCGGGGCCGGGCCCCGGGCACGGTTTGGGGAGCTGTTCTGGGGTCTATCCTCATTAGCCTGATTCAGGCTTCACTGATCCAGTTCGGCGTTTCGGCAAACCTCGGCTACATCGTTACGGGCACTGTCATCGTGGCGGCCGTGGGGCTCGATTCGACTATCCGACGCCTTCGCGCCACCCGTCTGAGGACCGGCTGAGGTGAAGCCCGGGCAGGAAGACAGCGAGGTATGCGTTCTCACCGGCATCGACAAGGCATACGGGGGAACCCGAGTACTTAAAGGTGTCAACCTGACTCTGCGGAGGGGCGAGGTCCACGCCGTCCTCGGAGAGAACGGGGCCGGCAAGTCCACACTCATGAAGATCCTCGCCGGTGCGGAAACGCTTGACGCGGGATCCATCTGTCTGGACGGACACGACGTCACGTTCGGGTCCGTTCTCGAGGCCAACCGTTGTGGGGTGGCCACGGTCTTCCAGGAGACCTTGTTGTTCCCGACTCTGGATGCCGTCGAGAACCTGACGAACGGCGTGTTTCCCGTGACCGCGCTGGGCTTGGTCGACCGAGCCGCCATGGAAGCGCGTGTGCGCCCGGTCCTGGCGGATCTAGAACTGGATGTCGACCTCGACGTGCCGGTCGAGGAGATGTCGCTTCCGCTGCGGCAGATGCTGGAGATCGCGAAAGCGCTGTTGGTGGACGCCACGGTCCTGATCCTCGACGAACCCAACTCAGCTCTTCGCCAGCACGAGTCCGAACGATTGTTTTCGGTCGTGCGAAAGCTGCGTGACCGAGGAGTCGCGATCGTCTACGTATCTCATCGACTCGAAGAGGTCTTCGCGCTCGCTGACTCGGTCTCTGTGTTGCGCGACGGACAACTGGTGTTCTCCGGACTCGCCGGTGACTTGACCATCCAGCAGACGATCAACCTGATGCTCGGACAGGAGCCGCCGTCCCTGACCGAACGCACGGAGGGGGAACACACGGGATCGAACGCAGTGCAACTGCGGAACATCAACTCGCCCGTGCTTCGCGACCTGGATCTGGACGTCAGATCGGGTGAGATCGTCGGGCTTGCCGGCCTGGAGGGATGCGGCGCGACAGACATCATGCGCCTGCTCTTCGGGGTGGAACAGGGGTACAGCGGAGCATCGCACATCCTCGACTCCGCCGGCGCACCGAAGTCGCCGACGGAGGCAGTGCGCCGAGGGATCGCACTCGTTCCTTCGGACCGTGCTCAAGACGGATTGGCTCTTGAATCGTCCATACGAGACAACGTCGCCTCCGCCCACACAGCCGTTCTCGACAAATCCTTCCTGCTTACCCCCAATCGTCTGGTGCAGAAGGCCCTGAGGGGTTTGCGCGGCATACCCTCGCGCATCGCATCGATCGAAGACAAGGCTGGTTCACTGTCCGGGGGCAATCAGCAGAAGGTCGTCTTCGCGAAATGGCGGCTGACAGCTCCCAAGGTGCTCCTGCTGGAGGATCCCGCACGAGGTGTGGATGTGGGCGCGAAGATCGAAATCTTCAAAGTGATTCGTGAGATGGCGACTTCGTCGTGCGCGGTGCTCTTCCAGTCCAGTGACTTCAGCGACTACTCACTGGTGTGCGATCGCGTCCTCGTGCTGCGCTCAGGATCCGTCGTCGCCGAGATTGACGGCCCCAACGCCCACGAGCATGAACTCCTGCGTGCGATTCACCAAAGTGAGACCTGATCAGCAGATAGCGCAGCCCTGATGCAGTTGCCCGCGGCATCGTCCGGGGGCGAGCTTCAGCGCACGCCCCGCCAGAACCGGGGGTCTGGTCGAGGGTGGCGATCGGCATGCCGTGCTCAGAACTCCGCGGCCTGCGTAATTCGGCGAGAACACGGTAGATGCACACAGTGAATACGTTCAGCCGCGCGGTCCCGACGCGTGCGTGGAGCAGCGTGATGCTTGGTGGCAGCGCCGGTGCGGCGTCGGTCAGGGCGCCGCGGTCGCGTACACCTCGAACTCGGCGACCTGGGCGGAGGTGGCGCCGTTGTTCGTCGTACCCACCACCTGGATGTACCGGAACTGCGCGGCCGCGAAGTTGATGACGACCGTGTTGTTGTTGGCGGTCGGATCGAAGGTGTAGTCGGTGGCCGGCACGATGGAGGTGAACGTAGTGCCGTCGTTGCTGCCCAGGACCTGGAAGTTCTGGACCCGTCCGCCCCAGCCCCCGCTCAGCTTGAGCTGGACGCGGGCGACGGTGGTGCTCTGGCCCAGGTCGACGGTGAGACTGGCCGGGAAGTCGACGCCTTCCCAGTAGGTGTCCGTGTCGGAGTCGGTGGCGTTGCTCGCGGGGTAGCCGTCGTGAGCGCTGCTGGCCGTGACCGTCCTACCGGCGGCGAGGTTGCCGACGGTGCTGGCGATCACCTGCCCGTGGACGTAGACCTGGTAACGGCCGGCCGGCGTGCCGTCGGAGATGGTGAGGGCACCCTGGCGATCGCCTCGCTGGGTCGGCACGAACCGGACGGTCGCGGTGCAACTGGCTCCGGGTGCGAGGACGTCGCCGCAGGTCGTTGACACGGTGAAGGCGCCCGTGATCGTCACGGATGCGATCCGGACCGGCTTCGAGGACGGGTTGGTGATGGTGACGGTCTGCGGGTCACTGGGGTTGCCGATGGCGTCCGTCTGGAAGGCCAGCGTATTTCCGAGGTCGGTGACGGTCAGCGGCCCCGGAGCCGGGTACCCGCACTGGCTGGTGTTCCACCCTCGGTTGCCACCCAGATCGGTGACCTGGAACCCCGAGTCGCAGTCGTAGCGCCCGGCCGCGCCGAGCCGGGTGGCGGTCACCCGGCGGAAGGTGGCGGAGCCGGAGGTGTTGAGCTGCAGCGCGAAGGTGCCGGTCTTGTCGATCACGTCCCGGTCGAAGTGGACGTTGGTGATGGGGTCGCCGAGGAACTGGATCGCTTCGTAGGCGCTGTTGTGGATCAGGTTCCGGGGGACGTTGATGGTGCCCGTCATGGCGGAGTCGGCGGCCCAGAACAGGAGTGCACCGTTGCCGATGTGCGAGAACAGGTCGAGCGTGCCGGTGCGGTCCAGGACATTGCTGTCGACGGTGGTGGTACCGGCCAGCGGGACGGAGCCGAACCGGTTGGCCACCTGGACGCCGCCGCCCTGGGTGACTGTGTCGGTGAGCAGGTTGTGGGCGACGGTGTTGTCGCTGCCGCCGTAGATTCCGACGGTGTTGGCCAGGATGGGGGACCGGACGGTGTTCCGGGCGAACGTGTCATCCGTGTCCGGGTTCTGGTCCGACCACATGGCCAATCCGTCGTCACCGGTGTTGCGGATGAAGCTGTCGGTGACCGAGGACTTGGTGATCCCGTCGTGGAAGTTCACGCCGTCCGCGGTCTGGTCCAGGATCCGCACCCGGGTGATCTTCAGGTTCGTGAACGGCCCGTCGAACCATCCACCGACCTTGGTGTGCTGGATCCAGACGTTGTCGACGGTGGAGTCGCCGAGCGCGCCACCGATGCCGTTGACCTGGTCCGAATCGTTGCGTTCCTGCACTTCGCCGAAGATGGCGAAACTGGAGAGGTGCACGTTGCTGCTCGGGGTGGGGTTGTACTTGCCGTAGACGCCGACCCCCTTGCCGTGCAGGACGCTGTACCAGGGACCGGCCCCGGTGACGGTGACCTTGTCCACGATCAGGTGCCGGGTGACGGTGAAGGTGCCCTGCGGGATCCAGACCGTCTTGCCGGTGCCGGACGCGCTGTCGATGGCCCTTTGGATGGCGTCGCTGGAGTCGGCCTTGCCGGTGGGGTCGGCGCCGAAGTCTGCGATCGAGACGGCACCGGCGGGTTCGTGAGCCGGGGCGGCCACGTTCTCGAAGTCGGCTTCGTCGACGACGTACCAGGGCGCGTTGTCGGCGGCGCCGACCTGCAGCCGGACCTTGGTCCCGGCCGGCAGGGTCTTCCCGAACATGACCCGGGAGTCGTCGTACAGCTGGCGGCGGCCTCCGTCGGCGGGATCGTTGGACCACGGGTAGACCCCGTAGTACCAGCTGTAGCGCGAGGTGACGTCCAGGGTGCTGATCCGCTTGCCGCCGACCACGACGCCGAGCGTCGAGTCGATCCCGGCGCCGTCGGCGGAGTCAGGGACGCTGAGGCGGACGTCGACCGCGTTGGCGGCCTTGGCCAGCGTGAACTGGACGTAGCGGCCGGTGCCCTGCAGCCGCACCGCCTTCCGGTTCACGGCCTCGGCGGCCAGGGTCCCGTAGGCCCAGTCCGGGCCGACCGCCGTGCCGTTGGTCCGGGCGCGCTCGGCTTGATATTCGACGAACGGCGTCCTCGCCCCGACCCCCGGCGCCTTGTCGAGCGACGCGCTGCTCGATGAGGCAGCTCCCGAGACGGAAGGCGCAACCGTGACTGCGGCGCTCGCGCTGCGAATCGGTATGACCAGCAGGGCAGCGGTCAGCGTCGCGAGTGCGGCGCCCTGAACAGTTCTCTTCATGAGATGTTGCGCTCCTCAGGGTCCACGGCCGGGAATGCTGACGGGGACGGCGCGCCGGCCTGTGCCGGTCGCAGGTGATGTGAGCTTGTCCAGCAAGAATTGTCGCATTGCAACGTTGTAATACCGCAGCAACGGGACGGTAACACACCGGACGTTGCGAGGCTAGTGCTCTGACAGACGCAGTTGTCAGGCGTGGTGGTCAGCTTGCCGGCCGGCGCCCCGGTACCCGCTTCGACCCTTGCCGCGGACGTGCGGTCCTCGAAGCCCGGGGATCGGCGCTCCTTCGTCCTGACCGCAGAGCCGCGCCGCGAAACGGTGGCCGGACGGCTCCGTGTGGCCCGCCGGTGATGCGGTCGGTACGTTGACCCGGTGGATGATCGGTACCACCTCGCGACGTCGCCGAAAGCCCACGACCGGGCCATCGTGCAGGGTGACCGGTGGCGAATAACGGTCCTGGCCGAGGGACTGGTGCGTCTGGAGTGGGCGTCGGATGGGCGCTTCGAGGATCGCGCGTCCATGCTGGCCCTGCACCGGGATCTACCGGTGCCGCACTTCTCGGTGGTCGAGTCGGCCGAGTTCATCGAGGTGGTCACCGGCAGGTTCCGGCTAACCTACGACCGAGGGCCGTTCAGTCCGGCGGGTCTGAGTCTCCAGGTCCAGGGCAACGTGTCGAGTTATCAGAGCGTATGGCGTTACGGCGCGCACGTCGACGATCTGGGCGGTACGGCAAGGACTTTGGACGAGGCCGATGGCCGGGTCGCGCTTGAACCGGGTATCGCGTCAGCATGGGGTTTCGCCGTCCTGGACGATTCCCGCAGCCTTCTGCTGGAGGATGACGGCTGGGTCGCGCCGCGTGACGGCAGCCGGCTCGATCTCTACGTGTTCGCCTACGGCCGCGATCATCAGGCGTCGCTGGATGCGTTCTACGCCCTCAGTGGTTCCCCGCCGGTGCTGCCCCGGTGGGCACTGGGCAACTGGTGGAGCCGCTACTACCGCTACGACGCGCAGAGCTATCTGGAACTGCTGGATCGCTTCACGGCGGAGAATCTTCCATTCTCGGTGGCGGTGCTCGACATGGACTGGCACCCGGTCGCGACGGTGGACCCGATGTACGGCAGCGGCTGGACCGGCTACAGCTGGAACCGCGAGCTGTTCCCCGACCCGGCCGAATTCCTGGCCCAGGTGCACCGGCGCGGTTACCGGGTGACGCTGAACGTGCACCCGGCCGACGGCGTCCGGGCCTTCGAGGACGCCTATGCCGAGATGGCCCGCGTGCTGGGGCGCGACACTTCCGAAGGCGCGCCCATAGCCTTCGACGTCACCGATCCTGATTTCCTGCAGGCGTACTTCGATGTACTGCACCGCCGGCTGGAGCGGGACGGTGTCGACTTCTGGTGGCTCGACTGGCAGTCCGGGCCGAACTCGCGCAAGGCCGGCGTCGATCCGCTCTGGATGCTGAACCACTTCCACTTCCTGGACTCCGGTCGCGAGGGGCGCCGTCCCCTGACGTTCTCCCGCTACGCCGGCCCGGGCAGCCACCGGTACCCCGTCGGCTTCTCCGGCGACACCGTGGTCTCCTGGGCGTCGCTGGCCTTCCAGCCGGAGTTCACCGCCACTGCGAGCAACATCGGCTACGGCTGGTGGAGTCACGACGTCGGTGGCCACATGTTCGGCTACCGCGACGACGAGCTGGCACTGCGCTGGCTTCAGCTCGGCGTCTTCTCCCCGATCCTCCGGCTGCACTCCTCTGCCAATCCCTTCATGGTCAAGGAGCCGTGGCTGTATGGCGCGGAGACCGCGGCGGCGATGGGTGACGCGCTGCGGTTCCGGCATCGGCTGGTGCCCTACCTGCACACCATGAACCACCGTGCTGCGGTCGACGGGATACCGCTTGTCCGGCCGATGTACTACTCCCAGCCGATGGATCCGGCCGCCTACCGGGTGCCGAACCAATTCGAGTTCGGCTCGGAACTGGTCGTGGCTCCGATCACGGCTCCGCGCGACAAGGTCACGATGCGCGGTTGCACGGCTGCCTGGCTGCCACCGGGTACCTGGATCGACGTCTTCACCGGACTCGTCTACGACGGTGCCCACGACCTTGCACTGCACCGGGACGACAACTCGATTCCGGTGCTGCTGAAGGCAGGCGGCCTCCTCCCGCTGGCCGCGGTGGACGACCTGGACGCCACCCGCAACCCACAACGGCTGGAGGTCCTGGTCGCTCCCGGTGCCGGCGGCCACTTCGTTCTGGTTGAGGACGACGGCACCGGGACCACGCCCGGCCAGATCCCGCGCGCCACGACGGAGCTGAACTGGGAGCAGAGCACCGGCACGCTCACCATCGGCCCGGTCACCGGCGCCGCCGGCATCGTCCCTGACCGGCGTACCTGGATGGTGACACTGCTCGGCGTGGACGCCGGGGAGATTGCCGCAGGTTCCATCGAAACGGGCGGCCTCAGTGCGGAGATCAGCCACGGGCCGGACCGGCTGTGCGTCCGGTTGGACGACGTCCCGTCCGATGCGCCGGTGTCTGTCGTCCTCGGCGCTGACCTGCAGCCGCGCACCATCGGCGTGCAGAAACGGCTGGAAGAACTGCTCACTCGGGCCCAGTACGGCTTCACCGCCAAGACGGACGCCTGGGCGGTGCTCCAGTCCGATCAGCCGCGCGTGGCCCAACTGGCCGCGCTGCACGCCCAGCGCCTGCCCGACGCGTTGTTCTCGGCCATCACCGAGCTGGTCACCGCGCGGGTTGCTCCACCGCCCGGTTCCTCCGCGCTCTAGGTGACGTCGACGTCGATCACCCGGCCGGGCGCGACCCGCCACGCTGCCGCCGTCGGGGGCCCCGCCCGACGACTGACCCTGACCGCCGAGGACGGCGACGGCTCGTCAGCGTGGAGAGCGCCAGATCTATGCTTTCGCCATGCCAAGGCCGCAGGTCGATGCCTCCACTGTGCGCGCGGCCCGCAAAGCCGGAGTCGTGGCCGTGGCGCGCGCGGCAGGAGTTTCGGCCAGCACCGTCTCCAATGTCTACAACCGGCCGCAGGTCGTCACGCCGGCCATGCGCCAGCGCGTGCTCCAGGCGGCGGCGGAGGTCGGTTATGACGGCGCGGATCCAGCGGCACGCAGCCTCCGCCACGGCCGCACCAACGCCATCGGCGTCGTCATGCGCGAACGCCTGGCCTACGCGTTCGACGACCCGGCCGTCGTGCGACTGATGCAAGGCATCTCCGAAGCCGCCGACCCGCAACAGCTAGCCATCGTCATCGTGCCGTCCTCCCCTGAACGGGGAACCACGACCGGCCCAGCGGCACGCCATGCCGTTGACGGCCTCATCCTCTACTCTCTCGCCGGCGATGATCCACTGATCGAGGCGACACGCCATCGCCACGCGCCCAAGGTTGTCGTCGACTCACCCAGGCGCAGCGACTCGGCTGCTGCGGACCCGTTCGACTTCGTCGGTATCGACGAGCAGAAGCCCTCCATGGCAGTAGTGAGACATCTTCTCGACCTGGGCCACCGAAATCTCGGCGTGATCAGCACACGACTCTCAGCGCGTGATCAACCCGGCCCGGCCGACCTGGCCCGTCAACGTGCGGCAACCGCCAGCGTTCCCAGGGGTCGCCTCGCGGGTGCCGCCCGCGCCTTCTCCGTGGCCGGTCTGGACTGGTCGCGTGTCCCTGTTGTGCAATGCCGGATCAGCAACATCGAAGCTGGTCGGGCCGCGGCCCACACGCTGCTCGATCTGGCGCCGGACACCACCGCTGTCTTCGCCTTCAGCGACCCTCTCGCCCTGGGTGCCCGCCTTGCCGCCCACGAACGCGGCCTCCCGGTGCCGGGCCAGTTGTCGATCGTCGGTTTCGACGACTCGGCTCCCCTCAGTGAGGGGCTGACGACGGTTCACCAGCCTTTGCACGACAAGGGCTACATCGCTGCCAACCGCCTCATGCGGGCCATGGCGGGCCAGCCACCCAAGAAGGTGAAACTGTTACCCACCGAGCTCATCATCCGCGACACCACCAGCAGACCTGCCCGTCGTTAGCCCTGCCGCAGGACCGTTCGTTCAACGGTGTGAGTGGCCGCGCGGTCAGAGTTCACTGCCGCCGGCAGCCACGCCCACAGACCCGCAGCAGGATCCAGCCAAGTCAGTGAGTGATCTTGGCAACCGATCGGTGATCCGAGTTCAGTCCTCGCCGGTATCGGCGAGCAGGTTTCGCAGCAGCTCTTCACCCTGCGGCCATGGACCGAAGCCGGCATCGGGATTGACATGCCCGGCATCGCCGAGATCCACGAAGCGGGCCCCCCACTGCTCGGCCAGCCGACGAGACCAGTCGATCTCTGCCCAGGGGTCCGTACCACTGGCAGCTAGAACAGCCGGAAACGGCAACGGGTTCGCAGGCGGCGGCCCGAAACCGCCGATCGGCGCGCCACGGGATGCTGAATAGGCGATATCGGGCGGCGCCACCAACAAGGCCGCACGAATCCGTGCCACGTGACCTGCAGCCCAGTGCGCGATCGTGTGGCAGCCAAGGCTGTGTGCGACCAGCAGGACTGTTCCTGTGGCCCGCCGAACCGTGTCGTCCAGTGCGGCAACCCAGTCATCCCGGTCCGGCCGTTGCCAGTCCCGCTGCTCGACCCGGACGGCGCCGGGTCGATCCCGCAACCACAGGGACTGCCAGTGATCACCACCGGAACCACCCAGCCCCGGCACGAAAATCAGGTTGTCCACGGCCGAGACCGTAGTTGCCCCCGCGAGGGGAACGGCATGCTGTTCACTCCGCGGCTCCGATGCATCCGGGACCCCTGATGCATCCGGGACCTCCGAGGCATCCGAGACCTCTTCCACGAGGTGCACGGCGTTGTCGCCACCTACCTACTGTAGTAGGTTGGACTTCGGAGTTGAGGAGGCAGGTTGCATCTACCCGGCGTGACTGCGTTCCCCCGCGAATTCGCAGCTAAGTACAGGGCGAAGGGCTACTGGGCAGATCGTCCGCTGATCGCCCACTACCTGGAGGCTTTCGACACGTGGCCCGACCGCGTGGCGATCGTCGACGACCACGAGTCGATCAGCTATGCCGAAGTGGCCCGCCGCGCTGAACACGTGGCTCGGGTCCTGGTCGAACTGGGCCTGCGGCCGCGCGACCGCGTGGTGGTGCAACTGCCGAACACGGCTGCATTCGTCTCGTTCTATCTCGGGCTGCAGCACATCGGCGCGATCCCGATCATGGCGCTGCCGTCGCACCGCTACCGAGAGGTCGAGCAGTTCGTCCGGCTCTCCGGTGCCGTGGCGCTGGCCAGCCCTGCCACGGCCAGGGATGCGGATTTCCAGAGCATCTTCGCGCGGGTGGCCGCCGAACAGGACCAGTTGCATCTGCACCTGGTCCAGGGCGGAGAAGAGCTCTCACCCTCGGCCGTCCGCCTGGAGGACCTCCACGAACGGCCGACGAGCACAACCGTCGAGCAGCTGGACGCCCTGCGGGCCGAGATCGACCCCGAGGACCCGGCGGTGTTCCAGCTCTCGGGCGGCACTACCGGCATCCCGAAGCTGATTCCCCGCAGCCACAACGACTACGCCTTCAATTCCCGGCTCGCGGTGTCGGTGTGCGACGTCCGCGCGGGTGATGTGCTGCTGGACGTCCTTCCGATATCGCACAACCTGCCTCTGGCCTGTCCGGGAATGCAGGGCTTCCTGCTGTCCGGCGCCACGGTGGCTCTCAGCGCCTCGACTCGGACCGAGAACGTGTTCGAACGGATCCAGTCGGTGGGAGCCACCCACATGCATGTTGTTCCGGCCCTGCTGATCAAGCTGATCAACGATCCTCTCGCCGGCTCGTTCGACCTGTCCTCGATGCGGGTCATCCAGAGCGGAGGGCAGCGGCTGCAGCCCGAGACGAGGACGCGCGCCGAGAAGGTCTTCCCGAACGCCACGGTTCAGGAGAACTTCGGCATGGCCGAAGGGCTGCTGATGTTCGTCCGGCTGGACGATCCGGCGGAGGTCCGGCTGGAGACCGTGGGCAGGCCGATCTGCGAGGACGACGAGGTGCGGCTCGTCGACGACGACGGCCAGGACGTCGCGGACGGGGAGGTCGGCGAGCTCTGGGCGCGAGGCCCGTACACGTTGCGGGGCTACTACAACTCCGATGAGCACAACGCCCGCACGTTCAGTCCGGACGGGTTCTACATGTCCGGCGATCTGATGTGGAGGCATCCTTCGGGCAACTACGTCGTGGCCGGCAGGAAGAAGGATCTGATCAACCGCGGCGGGGAGAAGATCTCGGCGGAGGAGGTCGAGAACCTGCTCCTCGCGCACCCGGCGGTGGTCAACGTCGCCTGCGTCCCGGTCGCCGACGAGGTGCTCGGCGAGCGGATGTGCGCGTGCGTGGTCCTGCGCCCCGGCACCAGCGTGACCCTGGCCGACCTGGTGGCACATCTCGAGTCCTACGAGGTGGCGCGCCACAAGCTGCCCGAGTACGTGCGCTCGTACACCGAGTTCCCGCTCTCACCGGTCGGCAAGGTGTCGAAGAAGAAACTCGTCGCGGAGCTGTCGGCCGACCCCCCCAGCAGATGATCTACTCCAGGCTGCCGCGATACCCCCTACTGCCGTAGTCTACAAGCTGCGGCCAAACGACCCGTGGACGGTGGGTGAGCGACAGTGAGTCAGGTAGCGAGTTCGGCATCGGACAACCTGAGCGACGTGTTGCTGACGCTCGGGTTCTCCCAGTACGAGTCCAGGTGCTACGTCGGGCTGCTCGGCCCGGGGCCGCAGACGGGCTATGCGGTGTCGAAGGCGACTGGTGTACCGCAGCCCAAGGTTTACGAGGCCTTGCGAAAGTTGGTGGGCCGCGGGGCCGCTCAGGTGCTCCCCGGAGAACCCACCCGGTTCGTGGCGGTCCCGCCGGAGCAGCTGTTCACCGATCTGACCGCCAGCTTCGAGCAACGCATCGACGCCGCACGCGAGGCCAGCGCCCGCCTCACCGTCCGCCCGCAGCCTGCCCCGGCGGAGCCGGTCGCCCGG
>CALMAR010000203.1 GCA_937859855.1 uncultured Kineosporia sp. | reverse complement strand
ACCGTGGTCAGCGCCACCAGGATCGGCTGGCCGGTGTCGACGAAACAGGCCGCCGCCCAGGTGGCCAGCAGCAGCACCGCCATGTACAGCAGCACGGTGAATCGCCGTGGCCGGTGCGGCCGGAGCCGGCCGCGGCGGGACGGGCCCGCTGGGGCGTCCGGCTGCTCATCAACTGATGAGCCGGGTGGGCGGGCGGCGGCGGCGCGTTCCTCGGCCCGGGCCTGGATGCGGGTCTTGAACGCTGCCGGACTGGCCGGTGAGTGCACCGGCGCCTCCGCATTCTCGCGGGACCGGCCGCGGTCAGCTCTCCGTCCCGGCCCGCCCGCCATAGCGCCTCACCGTAGACCAGCCAGCCGGGCCACGAACTCGGGCACGGTCAGGGCCGCGCCGAAGTACAGCCCCTGCCCGACATCGCAGCCGAGGTCGGTGACGGTGCGAGCGGTGGCCTCGTCCTCGATCCCCTCCGCCACCGTGCGCGCCCACAGCCCGTGGGCCATTGCCACCGTGTGCCGGACAATGGTCAGCGTGGTCGGCCGGTCGATGTCGGTGATGAAGGCCTGGTCGAGCTTGATCTCGTCCACCGGCAGTTCGCGCAGGTAGGACAACGACGAGTAGCCGGTGCCGAAGTCGTCGATCGAGACCCCGATGCCGTCGGCCCGCCAGCGAGCCAGCAGGGCGGCGGCCGCGGGCAGATCGGTCAGCAGCGCCTGTTCGGTGATCTCCACGCAGAGGGCCTCCGGCGGCAGGCCGTAGCGCTGCAGCAGCTTGGCCACCCGCTCCGGCAGGTCGCCGTCCCGCAGATCGTCCGCGCCCACATTCACACTCACCGGCACGGGGAAACCCTGCGTCCACCAGGTCGCGCACGCCTCCAGGGCCCGGTCCAGCAGCAGCGCGGCCACCGGGCGCATCAGGCCCGTGTGCGCAGCCAGCGGGAGGAACGAATGCGGTAGCAGGACCCCGTCCACCGGGTGCCGCCAGCGTGCCAGAGCCTCAGCGCCGCAGATCAGGCCGGTGTGCAGATCGACCTGGGGCTGGATGTGCACCTCCAGATCGCCGCGTTCCAGTGCATCCCGCAACTCATCGGTTCGGCGCAGGCGCAGGCCGCCCGCGTCGTCGCGGGCCTCGTCGTAGACCTCGATCCCGGTACCCAGGGCTTTCGCCTGATACATGGCCACATCGGCCTGCCGGAGCAGGTCGGTGGGATCGCCTCCGCCTGGATGGCAGGTAGCCACCCCGATGCTGGCCTGGACGTGCAGCCGAGTGCCGTCGATCTCGAAGGGGTCGGTCAGTGACTCTCGCAGCGCCTGGGCCACCCGGCGCCCGGTCTGCTCCCCGGCGGCGGGCAGCACGACAGCGAACTCGTCGCCACCCAGCCGGGCCAGAAGCTGGGCCGGGCGCAACGCGGTCCGCAGCCGGGCGCCGACCTCGGCCAGCAGACGATCACCGCTGGCGTGCCCGAGAGCCTCGTTCACCTCCTTGAACCGGTCCAGGTCGACCAGCAGCAGGGCGATCTCATCGGCCCATCCGGCCCACCCGCTCCAGTTCGAATCGTTCGCGTCGTCGCTGGCCAGGCCGCCGTCGCCGGCCAGGGCTTCGGACAGTGCGCGGCGGTTGGCCAGTCCGGTCAGGTCATCGGTCCGGGGCCGGACGTCGCCGCGCCCGCGCGACGCAACCGCGCGCAACGGCCGCCGGGTCCGGTTCAGGGCTACGAGCAGGCAGGCCAGCGCCAGCACGGCCGCGGCCCGGGGTGCCCCGGGCCGGAACAGAGTGATGGCCAGCACCACGGCCGAGCAGGCCACCAGCGCAGTAGCCGCAGAGAACGGGCCGGCCGCCGGATCCCGGCGAAGGCGGCGGTCGATCCGGCGTCCGGCCAGACCGGCCGTGTTGCTGAACGCCAGCACGGCGTAACCGGCGACGCTGAGCAGCGGCAGGATCCGGACCCAGAGCGGAGCGAATCGCAGATCCGGGATCAGCAGGGCCGGGGTGTTCCGCGCGGCCAGGGCGCCCAGATCGGCAGTGACCAGGATGGTGATGCCCGCCGCCAGCCAGCGCAGCTGCGGCCGGGGTGCGGGAGCGGCGACCGCGACGGCGGTCAATGCCACCACGAACTGGATGATTCCCGTCAGCACCAGAACCATTGCGGGAGCGGGCATCTCACTGTTTCCAGCCAGCGCTGTGGCCAGTTCCAGAGCACCACTGGCGAGCGCGGCCGCACCGAGGGCGACCACCGGTCCGTTCCATCCGGTGCTGGGGGCCCATCGCGGGGAACGGTCTTGGAGCAACAGCCAGACCGCGAGGGCCTGCACCAGATTCGCCGCCGCGAGACCGCCGTTGGTGGCCCATCCGGCTCCGGCTGAACCGGCGCTGGAGGTCTCGCCAGTGATGACCCAGGTGGTGTGCACGATGACCACGAGCGCCGCGCCGGCGCAGGCGGCGGCCAGCAGGAATATGGCGGCCGTGTGGTGACCGCCCGGGGCCGGACCCGGACGGCGGGAGGCCAGTCCGGAGCCGGCGAACGAGACCGCGGTGAGGATGACGGCGACCGCACACGTCAGGGTGACCGCTGACCGGCCGGACCAGGCCGGGTTCACCAGCGCGACGCCCGCGGCGAGTACGACGGCCCACTGCACACCTCGGACGCCGGCCAGCCAGGCCGGGCCGGTGCCGTGGTGATCCTTCGGGGCAGGGGCCGCGCTACCGATGTCCGTGCCCACGACGCTCAGTCTCCGGCTCGGCACTCTCCGCTTCAAGTTTGTCACTGATTCACACAATGCCGCCACGGGGGAAGACAGGTTAGCCTCACCTAACCCTATAGTGGTGCCGTGCTCGCGACTTTCGTCATCGGCCTGCGTGAGGGCCTCGAGGCAGCGCTGATCGTCAGCATTGTGGCCGCCTTCCTTCGCAAGCAGGGCCGCTCCGAGCTGTTGCGGGCCGTCCTGATCGGCATCGGTGCCGCCGTCGTGCTCTGTGCCGCAGCCGGCGTCCTGCTCCGGGTCGTCTCCCGGGACCTGCCCCAGCGCCAGCAGGAGGGCATGGAGACCGTGATCGGCCTGGTGGCCGTGGCCATGGTCACGTACATGGTGGTCTGGATGCGCCGGCATGCTCGCGAGCTGAAAGGCCATCTGGAGAGTGCGGCCGGTCAGGCGCTGGCCACCGGCTCGGGCTGGGCGCTGGTGATGATGGCGTTCCTCGCCGTCCTGCGTGAGGGGTTCGAGACGGCGGTGTTCCTGCTGGCCGCCGTCAACGAGAGCCAGAGCGGTTCCCTGGCTTTGGCTGGTGCGATTCTCGGCGTCTCGGTGGCCATCGGGCTCGGCTACGTCATGTACCGCGGTGGCGTCCGGATCAATCTGGCCAAGTTCTTCCGGGCGACCGGCGTGGTGCTGGTCCTGGTCGCAGCCGGTCTGGTCGCCAGTGCCCTGCACACCGCGCACGAGGCCGGATGGCTGAACGCTGGCCAGCAGTTCACCGTCGACCTGTCGCCGGTGGTCGGCCCGGGCACGATCCAGGGCGCACTGCTGACTGGCGTGCTGGGGATCCAGCCGCGCCCGGTCCTGATCGAGCTGGCGGGCTGGTCGTTGTACGTCATCGTGGTTCTGCCGTATGTGATCTGGCCGCCGCAGAATGTCCCCGAGCGGCGCACGGTGGCCCGGGTCTCGGCGGTGGGAGCCCTGGTGATGGCCGGTCTGGCCGCGATCCTGTTGGCCGCCGCCCCGGCCGAAGCCGCGCCCGGCCCGGTCGCCGGGCTGGACGGCGCGACCGTGCAGCGCATTCAGGCCGCTGACGGGCAGGACCAGGTACGCCTGACTCTGCCAGCTGACTGGCAGAGTCCCGCCGCAACACCCGCCCAGACCCAAGTCCTGACCCGCAGCGGGCATCAGCTGGTCAACGGGCTGAATTCCGACGTGTTCAGCGCCAGCACCAAGAGCATCGCGCCGGTCGGCCCGGCCACGTTGAGTGGCACAGAAGTAGCCGGACTCAACGGCGGCCGGCTTCCGCTCGGCCTGAGCGTGGCCGACGCCTCGGTGCCGGTGACCTACTCGGCCATCCACACCGTGACGGTGGCCCTGCAGCCAGACACCGGCCGGGTGGTGGACCTGCGTGCTGCCGATGCGGTGACGACATCGGCCCAGGTCCGCGGGTCAGTGGTTCCGCTGTCCGGGATCCGCGAAACCACCCGCCGACCGGCCCAGGCGGCTGTGGCCGCCGAGGTCCGCACGGCCAAGCGAGACATCTCCGCGGCGCATCGCCGGGCGGTGATGCATGACCTGGCCCTGATCGTGGCCGTCATCGCTGCGGTCATGATCTTGATCACGATCCTTACGCGAGTTCGCTTGCGCGCCAACGGTTCCCGCGCACCGGTGGGCACCCAGATACGCGTCTGAGCCAGCTGCCCGTCGTTCGTCCGCAACAGACTGGAGAAGAGACCCATGCCTGCGTCCATCCGGGGCGGCGTGGCCGCCGCCGCCGTCATGCTCCTGATCGCCGGGTGTGGCGACGAGTCATCGTCATCCAGCAAGCCGGGCGCCAAAGCCAGCGGCAACTCGCACACGGTGGCTCTGACCATGGGCTCTGACACCTGCGTCACCGACCAGAAGTCGTATGCGGCCGGTGGTGTCACATTCAACGTCAGCAACAAGGACGCGACGGCGGTCAGTGAGGTGGAGATCCTCGACGGCCAGCGAATCCTGGCTGAGAAGGAGAATGTGCCCCCGGGTTTCTCCGGCACCTTCTCAGTGAACCTGGAGCCCAAGACCTACACGATCTACTGCCCCGGTGCGAGCACCGAGCGCGTCCCGCTGCTCATCACCGGCACCGCCGGGTCGGCGCCGGTGACCAGCACCCATCAGCTATTGATGGACGGCGGCAAGTCCTACGGGAACTACGTCAACGACCAGGTCGGCCTGCTGCTGGAATCGGTCAAGGCGCTCGACACCGCGATCACCTCCGGCAATCTGACCGGCGCGCAGGCCGCCTACGCCAAGGCCCGCCCCTACTACGAGCGGATCGAGCCGGTGGCGGAGTCCTTCGCCGGGCTGGACCCGGCGATCGACGCGCGGGCGGACGACGTCCCGGTGACCAAGCTGAGCGGGTTCCACCGGATCGAGTACGGCCTCTTCACCCAGAAGAAGATCGACGGGCTCAAGCCCTTCAGTACCGAGCTCATCACCGACGTGCAGAAGCTGCAGAATCTCTCCTCCGACCTCAGCTATCAGCCAGCCGACCTGGCCAACGGCGCGGTCAGCCTGCTCGACGAGGTCTCGAACAGGAAGGTGCACGGTGAGGAGGAGCGGTACTCCCACATCGACCTGCTTGACTTCCAGGCCAACGTCGAGGGCTCGGACCAGGCCTTCGCCAACCTGCAGCCGGGTCTGGAGAAGATCGACCCGGTGCTGACCAAGACCATTGCCACCGCATTCCAGAGCAACCTGGATCTGCTCGACACCTATCGCACCACCGCCAACCCGTCCGGCTTCAAGCTCTACGGTGAGCTCACCAAGGACGACACCAAGAAGCTGAGCGACTCCATCCAGGCCATCGCGGAGCCGCTGTCCCGGGTGGCCAGCAAGGTTGTCAATGCCTGATCAAGCACCGGAGGAAGCGGCGGGCACCAGCCGCCGCCGCTTCCTGCAGGCTGGCGGTGGTCTGCTCGGAGCCGGCG
>CALMAR010000202.1 GCA_937859855.1 uncultured Kineosporia sp. | reverse complement strand
GTTCGCGGATGAGTTCGCCGGGGGCAGCGTTGACGACTCGGACCTGGAGGTCTTGAACGAGCATGATGATGGGGGTTCGGGAGTGGGTTCGGCCGGTGCTGATGTGGTGGAGTCGGCCGTTCACTCGGAGGGTTACGACCCCTTTCTCGTCGATCTTGTCGCGGCGGACGCGGTCATGGGTGTCAGCGCTGCGGTCGGTGGCCGGGGTGGCTTTCGGCCGGGCCGCGTAAGCGGCCGCGGGAGTGGCCGCGGGAGTGGCCCGGTGCATTAAGGACCGGTGCGGACGCCGCTGGTTGTCCTCGTCCTGGAAGACCTCCAGCAGGACCTGCAGGTCCACGGAGTCCTTCTCGGCGACTGGTCCCGCGGCCAGACCTTGACCATCGGTAGCGCGAGCGAGGTGCTGAACGCGGACCGCAAGGAAAGCAGCCTCCCTGCCGTCAATCACGGGCCAAGCCGGCTCGCTGTGCTAAGCGGACCCGACGCAGCCGGACTGCTCGCCGCCCTCGGGGAAGCCCAGACCGGCCAGCCAATCCATATGCCGGCGCCGGCGGCGGACTCGCCCTTGGTAGGCGAGGGAATCACCGAGGAGCCCGGCCCAGCGGATGACCGCAATCTCATTCCGGCCGGCGATGCCGAGGCTGCCAGCGACCGCACCGGAGGCGAACTGATCACGACTCGCGATACGGGTGCGCCTGCCCGGCGGATGGCCGGCGAGAGAGTCCAGGTGCGCGTCCTGGGTGAACCGGTGATCCTGGATCGAGACGGCAATCCCGTACCCGGGCTGCGCTGAGGCGCCGCCCAACTGCTCACCATCCTGGCCGTCCACCGCGAAGGCCACCGGCTGATGGACATCATGGAGAAGATCTGGCCCGAAGCCCGCACGCGGCGGGCCGCCGACCGGCTCTCCACCGAGGCCGCCAACCTCCGCCGCACCGTTCGGATAGCGCTAGGCCGCACCGAAGACCGGGCACTGGAGACCAACGCGGTCATCAACACCGGCAGCTACTACACGCTCAACAGCGAACTGCTCGACATCGACCTATGGCAGCTTCAAGACCTAATCAACGCCGCCAAGAACACCGGCGACAACGACACCAGAATCCGGTTGCTGCGCCAAGCGATTGGGCTTCACGCCGGGATGCTGGCCGGAGATCGCGACTACCCCTGGGCCGACGTCATCCGCCACCAGATCCAGCGACACGGCGTCCGGCCCCGGCTGCACCTCGCCCAACTCGTGGGCGAAAGCGATCCTGCCGAGGCCGCCCGCATCATCGGCGAAGCCGCCGACCTCGACCCCATCAGCGAAGACCTGGCCCAGCGCGCCATGCGCGCCCATGCAACGGCTGGAAACGCCGACAGCGTCCGCGCCCGCTTGCGCGCCCTGCGCACAGCCCTGGAAGACATCGATCAGAGCCGACCGCCGAAATTCTTTCTCTCGCTGCCAGGCTCAAGATTGAAGCCCGATGATCGCGAGTGACCCAGTTACCCAGCGTCCCCTCGTTCACCCCAAGATCACGCGCGACCTGCGCGATCGGCTTCCCGGTCTCGGTAACGATCCGAACAGCTCCCTAACGGAACTCCCGGTCGTACTTGTTGCGCTTCTCTGCCACAGCACTCCTTATAGCTGAGGCCTCGACGCTCCGGGGGGGGACCTCATCACGTTATTAAGTCTCCGAACATGCCGGGGCCGTTCACCGGGACAAACTCCCTTCCTTTTTGCGACCCGTTCCATCGTGAACAACAGGATCTCAACCAAGACTGCACTTCCGCGCGGTGCGAACCGTGTTCGGACCCCATATCAAATCGTTTACAGCACGGCCGAGCTAAGCGCGGTCCGTCCTCCAACTGTCCAATTCTTCGCGCGACGGGCCCCGCACTGGAACCCGTTGCCACCACCAGCCCCGGCCTTCGACAGCATGGTCTGCTGCCCTGCGCAGCAGACCTCCCGTGTCCAGTTCAGTGAATGCAGCAAACTCGTCGTCATACACCTTGATCAGCGCAGAGATTTTCATTCGAACTGATATAGGCAGTCGCTCAACGACGCGTTGAAGCCGGTCACGGGTGTACATCGCTCCGAGAAAATCTTCCGCCCCCCAGGTTCTTGGATCTTCGAGCGAGGCATCCAACTCGGAGTTAAGCTTTCGTTCGTTCAGCGCCCAGCCAACGACTAAGTCTAGGGCGTCTCCGGAACCATTTGGCATGACTATCCCAGGGGTTCCGGTCGCTGACACCGCTCCCAAGTCTTCCGCTGTGAGAAGGGCGGAAAGTTCCTCTTTCGTAACTAAATTCATGATCTGTCCGGAAAATAGGCCGTTGAGCGCATGGGCATATTTCGGTTCACGATGACACGGGTTCCATCGTGATCATAACGAACCGAGTTTCCATCTCCCGGGGAGGCTTCGCCTTTAGCGAGAGTTTCCTGTATTTGCTTTGAGCTAGGTCGACCACGAGCCGGATTGCCGTCGTCTGCATGGCCGTTGGCGAACTCTCGCGAGAAGCCCGTGCCCTCGAAATCGTCTTCAGAGCATGCCTGGCCTTCCTCGCCGGAAGGGTTTCCCTCCATCCATACTTGGTGTGCAGTTTCAACGCCTCCCACAGCCGCGCCACCCGCGACGGTCCATTCGGCTACGGCCCCGGCGGCGATGCTGGCGACTTCCACGGCTCCGTATCCTGCTGCCGCTAGGCCTGCAGCCTCGCAGCCGCCGGATACGCAGAGGGCTACTCCGCCAGTGATGGCAGCGCCGCCGGCAAAGGCGGTCGCGATTTTGCCGAAGTCGAGCAGGCCGCTGGGGTCGGTGAACCGGAGCGGGTTGCCGCTTGCGTAGGTGTAGCGCAGGCCTGTCGTCGTGTAGAGGGGATCGACGCTGAGGAACTGTGCAGTCTTGGGGTCGTAGTAGCGGGCGCGGAGGTAGATGAGGCCGGATTCGGCGTCGGCGTATTGGCCGGAATATTGAAGGCTGGTGGTGGCCGTACCCGTCTTGGCGGTGATTGCTCCATAGGGGTCGTACGTGTAGCTGCCCGTGTTAGTTCCGGTGGAGCTGGTGAGCAGTCGAGTGCTACCGAGCTGGTCGTGGTGTAGCCAGGTCGTTCCGCTCGAGCGGGGGACTCCACCCCCAATCCGGTCGGTCTTATCCGTCCAGTGCGAGTCCGCTCATCATCGCGATCCTTCGCCTCGTCCTACCTGGACGGGTTCCGGTGGCTGACCACCCGCGACCAGGTCATCCTCACCCTGCTCAGCCAGCACAAGACCCTGACCACCAGCCAGGTCGCCGCGATCGCCTTCGCCAGCACCGCAACCGCCCGCAACCGTCTCTACCGGCTCCGCCAAACCGGCTGGGTCGACCGGTTCATCCCCGTCCGCAGCGGCCAGGCCCTTGGCCCGCACTGGGTACTCGCCCACACCGGCGCCCGGTGGGCCGCCCACCACGACGGCGTAGACGACACCGCCGGCATCGGTGACAGCGGCCGGACGCCGACGGTCCGGGAAGTGCGGGACCGCAACGAAGCCATTGC
Source organism: uncultured Kineosporia sp. (assembly GCA_937859855.1). The sequence continues at coordinate 389 of CALMAR010000202.1, read as the reverse complement.
CGCCAGCACCCACCTGACCCACACCGTCGGGCAGAACCAGTTCTTCGTCGACCTGCTGGTCGCTGCCGCCGCCCGCCGCGCCGCCGGAGAAGCAACGGCCCGGCTGGCTCGCTGGTGGTCACCCGCCCGCACCGCCGCCGCTCTCGGCCAGCGAGTCCACCCCGACGGGCACGGCGTCTGGGAACAACCCGACCCGGCGAGCGGCGTCCTGCGGCAGACCGGGTTCCTGCTCGAATACGACACCGGCACCGAACCCCTCGGCCGCCTGGCCGACAAGCTCGGCGCGTACCGGAGGCTCCGCATCGACGCCGGGCCCGACTACCCGGTCCTGTTCGTCCTGCACAGTCCAGCCCGGGAAACCAACCTGCACACCTTGCTCGCCCATACAG
>CALMAR010000201.1 GCA_937859855.1 uncultured Kineosporia sp. | reverse complement strand
GTCTGGGTCGGCGCGGGGGTCTGGGTCGGCATGACCGGCGGCGCTGGGCGAGACGGCGGTGGTGGAACCGCTGGAGGCGGACCAGGTGGGGTGGCCGGCTGGACGTGCTCGTCGGTGGTGGTGAGCGGAGGGCGTCCGGGAAGCGGCACGGTGTGGCCCGCCAAGTAAGAATCCGCCAGCGCGAGCACGGTCGACACGTAGGAATCCGAGTGGTTGTACCGATATACCGCCGCCCACCGACCCGGCTGGGTGGCCATCGACGTGCCTCCGGCGCACAGGTAGCGGCCTGCGGCCAGGGCGGCGGCGCGCATGTTCTGCGGGTCCGCCCCAGCTCCGTACATCTGCCAGGTACCGGGCAGGAACTGCATCGGCCCGACCGCCCGGTCGCTCACCGGGTCGCCGTCGTATCGGCCATTGTCGGAGTCGTGGATCGCGGCGGTGCCTGGTCGGGACCCGTCCAGCCGGACGCCCAGGATCGGTGGTGTCACCACGCCCAGCGAGTTGATCACTGATCCGCCGAACCGGCCGTGATTGCTTTCCACTCGCCCGATCCCGGCCAGCACGCTCCAGCTCAGATGGCAGGACGGGTCGGTGACGGCCAGTTCGCTGGCTGCGGCCAAGTAGGCCTGATAGGCCAGCGCCGGGATTCCGGTGCTGGTCAGCGAGGCCGTGTAAGCGGTGGCAATGGCGCTGGCCTGGGTGGAGGAGGCCGGCCGGCCGGTGGCACTGGGGGACGGCGACGTCGTCACGGTACCCAGCAGCCAGTTCTGCACCTCGTGATCCGGCGTCGCCCGGGGCGCCGCGGATGAACCCTGAACCGAGAACTCGGTCAGGTTCGGCGACAGTGAGTTCTGAGCGCCGGCGATCGTGAACAGGCCAGCGGCCGTCACCAGGCACAGGATCCGCCAGTGGGTCACGGCCACCCGCCCAGCGATCATGAGAGCTTGGTGACGGCGCACCTCAGCAGTTTCGTTCGGAAATCCGGAGTTTTCGACCGAATCTCAAAATTTATTCAAGAGTCCGTCGTCTCAGCCCTAAGCGATGCCTGAGGGCAGATGATCGATCTCGGCGTGAAGTCAACGGCGCCGTCTGATAGACCGGACCCCACGGCCACACCTGAAGGAGCTGACCTTGCCCAGACTCGACGCCGGGGATCCGGCGCCCGACTTCACCCTGACCAGCGCCGACGGTTCTCAGGTGACCCTTTCCGACCTGCGTGGCCAGCACGTGGTGGTTTACTTCTATCCGGCCGCGATGACGCCGGGATGCACTACCCAGGCCTGCGACTTCCGGGACAGCCTGGACGCTTTGCACGCTCAGGGGTTCGAGGTGCTCGGCATCTCTCCGGATAGCCCGGACAAGCTGACCACGTTCATCCAGCACGACCACATCACCTATCCGCTGCTGTCGGACCCGGATCACCAGGTGCTCGAGGCGTGGGGGGCTTGGGGTGAGAAGAATCTGTACGGCAAGAAGTCGGTCGGGGTGATCCGGTCCACGGTGGTGGTTGATCCGGCCGGCAACGTCCAGCTGGCGCGCTACAACGTCAAGGCCACTGGTCACGTCGCGGCTCTGCGTTCGGAGCTGGGGATCTGATGAGCACCGAGGCGGATGACCCGAACCGGGAGGTGTCCGATCGGCGCCGGGGTTCCCGCAGCGCTTCGTCGCCGGTGGATGACGTCGTCGCTCCCGCGGCCAGGATGACGGTGATGAAGCCCGGATCCGCGGACACGCTGGAGGCCCAGATCCAGGCTCGCCGTGAACACCTGGCTGCCACCATCGACGAGCTCACTTCGCGGGCCACCCCGAAGGCGCTCGCCCGCCGGGCGCTTGACCAGATCCAGGCGAGGATCCAGGCCGCTACCCATACCCCCGATGGCCAGCTTCGTACCGAGCGGCTGGCGGCGGCTGGCGCGGCGGTACTCGCGGCCGGAGCCGGCCTGATCTGGCTGCGCCGGCGAAAGTGATCGCTGTCCTGGTGCCCCTGCGCCGCCGGTGAGCACGGCCGCCACGACTCGCCGCCGGAACGCCCGGTACACGCCGCTGGATGCGGATGGGCCGGTGCCGGTGGAGATGATCCGGGCGATTCCGGCGATTTCCCGTAGTCCGCTCGCGTGGCTGGAACGGGCGGTCAGCCGGTGGGGTGACCTGGTTGCCCTTCCCATTCTTGGCCCCCCAGTGCTGCTGGCGAACACTCCAGACGCGGCTCGGCACGTGCTGCAAGCCAATCATCGCAACTACACCAAAGCGACCATCCAGTACGGCGCGCTCTCCGCGGTGACCGGCCTCGGCCTGCTCACCTCCGACGGCCCGGATTGGCGGCGGCACCGTCGTGCCGTCCAGCCCGCCTTTCACGCCGCCGTGCTGCCCGACCTGGCCAGAACCACTCTGCGCGCCGCTTCCGCGCCCGGCTTGTGGGACGGGGCGCCGTTCGGGGCCGACCCGGCCGGCCAGGGTGCTGGACGGCTGGTGGACGCCGACGCCGCCGCGATGCGGGTGATGCTGGATGTGGTCACTGCCTGCCTGTTCTCCCAGTCCGCCGGGCCGGATGGGCAGCGAGTGATCAACGCCGTTGACGCCGCCCTGCAGGCCGTGGTGGCCAGGGCTCGTTCCCCCCTGGTGGGCCCGCTGGCCCGGATCCCGACTCCGGCCCAGCGACGTCAGCGCCGGGCAGTGCAGACCCTCGATCACGCCTGCCGGGAGCTGATCGCACACCGCCGGGCCGTTCCCGACCCGGTCCACTCGCCCGGCTCGGCCGGCCCGGTAAGTGCGGCCGGACCAGGCGCCGTTCCGCAGGACCTGCTCGGCCTGCTGCTGCAGGCGCAGGACGCGGGGGTGCTCACTGGCACCGAGGTGCGGGACGAGCTGGTCACGATGATCATCGCCGGGCACGAAACGGTGGCGTCGTCGCTGACCTGGACGCTGGCCCTGCTGGCCGACGATCCGCGGGTCCAGGACCGGCTGCACGCCGAGCTCGATCTTGTGCTGGCGGGTGGCTCACCCGGCTGGGACGACCTGCCCGCGCTGCCCTATCTGCGCGCCGTGGTCCGCGAGTCGCTGCGGCTGTATCCGCCGGCCTGGGTGATCACCCGCCGCGCGGTTGGACCGGATCTGGTCGCGGGGGTGCGGGTTCCGGCCGGAACGCTGATCATTCTCAGCCCCTGGCTTCTGCACCGCCGGAGTGAGGACTGGCCGCAGCCGCTGAGGTTCGATCCGGAACGATTCCTGGTGGACGCCGGCCGCCGGGACGGATATCTGCCGTTCGGGGCGGGGCCCAGGCTCTGCATCGGCCGCGATCTGGCCCTGATGCAGGCCACCCTGGTGCTGGCCCAGCTGCTGCGCGAGCACCAGGTCCGCCGTCCTCCCGGTACTGCGGCCCCGGCGGTTGACGCGCTGGTCACTCTCCGGCCGAAAGGCGGTCTGCCGCTTGTGATCTCATCTCGTCCGGGCCGCTCGGCCGCCTCCTGATGCGGCGAAGACAAGCGACGGCGAAGCATTTCCCGGCTGCTGGGCTATTGCATCCTCGTCGAGGTTCAGCGATGGTCGAAATCAGACCCCGTCTGAGCGGGCGGAGACGGCGGGTCAGGGACGCCGGCCTGCCTCTGCTGACGGGGTCACCAGCTTGTCGTGGCCGGCCCCGGCGCCCGGGCGCAGCTCGGGCCGCCGCTAGTCGCCGGTCCAGGCCAGCAGCTGGTCCAGGGGCAGCGCGTTGATCACCTGGCTGACCTGCACTCCGCACTCCACCGCCCGGGCTGCGCCATTGCCCTGCCAGTCCAACTGCCCCGGTGCATGGGCGTCGGTGTCGATGGAGAACATGCAGCCGGCTTCGGCCGCCTGACTGAGCAGCCGCCGGGGCGGGTCTAGGCGTTCCGGCCTGCTGTTGATCTCGACCGCTGTACCGTGTTCCGCGCAGGCCGCGAACACCGCGGCTGCGTCGAACTGGGATTCGGGGCGGCCCTTGGGATTGCGGCCCTCGCGGGCCTTAACCATCCGGCCCGTGCAGTGACCCAGGATGTCGGTGTTCGGGTTCTCGATCGCGGCCAGCATCCGCCGGGTCATCGCTGGAGCCGGCATCGCGAGCTTCGAATGCACGCTGGCCACCACGACGTCCAGCTGGGCCAGCAGCCCAGGTTCCTGATCCAGGCTTCCGTCCTCCAGGATGTCCACTTCGATCCCGGTCAGCATCCGGAACGGCGCGAGCTGCTGGTTGATCGCCTGGACAATCTCCAGCTGGCGTCGCAGCCGGTCGGCGGACAATCCGTTGGCCACCGTGAGCCGAGCGGAGTGATCGGTCAGGGCAAGGTACTCGTGGCCCAGTTCCTTTGCCGTCCAAGCCATTTCAGCCGGGGGAGAGCCGCCGTCCGACCAGTCCGAGTGACTGTGCAGATCTCCGCGCAACTCCTTGCGCAGCTGTTCGCCGCCGGTATCGACCACGCCCGGTGCCTCTGCCTCCAGCCGGGCCAGGTACTCCGGCTGGTGCCCGGACATGGACTCGGCGATGACCTCAGCGGTCTTGTCGCCGATGCCCTTGAGCTCGGTCAACGAGCCGTCGGCGGCGCGTTCCTGGAGCTCCGGCTGCCCGAGCGGCAGCAGCGCGGCCGCGGCCCCCCGGAACGCCTTGACCCGATAGCTGGAGGCCAGGGATCGCTCGAGCAGGAAAGCGATCCGGCGCAGATCAGCCACCGGATCGCGGGGCCGCGCTGACCTCGGCGCTGACTTCGACGCAGGACTCATGAGCCAAGCCTCTCGCGAGACGACCGGCGAGCGCTTCCCGGCCGGGATCCGGTCCGGCGGAACAGTAATCTGACCGGCATGGCGGACGACGGCGTGACTGCCCAGCCAGGAACCGCCGAAGGGGCGGCGCTCGAGGTGAGTCTGGCGGGGGCCGTCGCCCAGGTCACCCTGCTCGGGCCGGGGCCGGGCAACGCCATGGGCCCGGCCTTCTGGACCGATCTGCCTGCGGTCTTCACCCAGCTCGACGCCGATGAGTCGGTCCGGGCAGTGGTCGTCACCGGCTCAGGCGCCAACTTCAGTTACGGACTGGACCTTAAGGCCTACGCCGGCGCCTGGTCGGCGATGCTGGCCCAGGACGATGGGCTGGCTCGGTCCCGGACCCAGCTGTACGACCAGATCCGGCGGATGCAGGCTGCCCTGGACTCGGTCGCTCAGTGCCGGAAGCCGGTGGTGGCAGCCATATCCGGCTGGTGCATCGGCGGGGGAGTTGACCTGATCGCTGCCTGCGACGTCCGCTGTTGCAGCGCCGAAGCGATGTTCAGCGTGCGCGAGGTCCGGATCGGCATCGTCGCCGACCTGGGCAGCCTGCAGCGGCTACCGGCCATCATCGGCGACGGTCACCTGCGCGAGCTGGCCCTGACCGGCAAGAACATCACCGCGGCGCGCGCGGCGGCGATCGGGCTGGTCAACGAAGTGCTGGACGATCCCAGCACCGCTCTGGCCGCGGCGCATGGTTTCGCCTCGCAGTGCGCGGCGAATCCGCCGCTGGTGGTGCAGGGCATCAAGCAGGTGCTGCAGGCACAGCGCGCCAGCCGGATCGCTGATGGGCTGGCTAACGTGGCGGCCTGGAACTCCGCCTTCCTGCCGTCCCGAGATCTGAACGAAGCGATGAACGCGTTCGGTGAACGGGGCGAGCCCGGCTTCACCGGCCGCTGAAGCTCTAGGCACAGGAGCACACGGATGCCGATTCTGACCCGGACCGGGGATGTCTTCGTCCTGAACCTCGGTGCGACTGAGAACCGCCTCCACCCCGACCTCGTCACCTCGATGCTCGCGGCCCTGGACGAGGTCGCCGCCGCCGGCGGTCCCCGGGCGCTGGTCACGGCCGCGGACGGCCGATTCTGGTCCAATGGGCTCGATCTGGAGTGGGCCCAGGCCAATCCGGCCCAGTTCCCGGGGTATGTCGCCACGGTCCAGGAACTGTTCGCCCGGATGCTGGAGCTGCCGGTGCCGAGCGTGGCGGCGATCCAGGGTCACTGCTTCGCGGCCGGAGCCCTGCTGGCGCTGGCTCACGACTTCCGGGACATGCGCGCCGATCGGGGCTACTTCTGCCTGCCGGAGGTCGATATCGGGATCCCGTTCACGCCCGGAATGTCAGCGCTGGTCCAGGCCCGGCTGAGCCCGCAGGTGGCTCACGACCTCATGATCACCGGACGGCGGCTGGGTGGCGAGCAGGCGGCCGATTGCGGGATCGTGGACGCCGCCGTGCCCGCTGACGAGGTGCTTGCGCTGGCGCTCGAGCGAGCCGGCGAGCTCGCGGCCAAGGCCGGGCCGGTTCTGAGCTCGATCAAGGCGGGAATGTACGCGCCGGTGCTGGCCCTGCTCCGGGCTCATTAACCCATCGGCGCTCCGGCATCAAGTTTCGGCAAAAGCAGCTGCCCTGGGTGCTGTCGGCGGTCGCCAGCCGTGGTTCCGATCAGGGCGCGCTGCTAGGTTTCCTGCCGAAACCGGTGAAAGCTGTCAATAGTTCTGGAGTCCGCCCGAATGCTCAACAAGCCCAAGGAAAGGCGACGTTCGGGATGGCTTCTGCTCGTGGTGCCCCTGGTGGCAACGCTGTCGGCGGGCGCCTGGTTCGGCCGTTCCTACCTCGGCGGGCCCGGTGAGGTGGACCAGCAGACCCTGGCGGCCTCAGGCTCTCAGCCGGCCAGCACCTCGCATCCGGTCACGGCAGCCAGCCCCACGCCGTCCGTGCCGGTGACGCAGGCTCCGGTACGACTTCACGAGGTCGACCTGGGCAAGGTCTCCGGTCGCTATCTGCTGAAGGGGCCGCGCAAGGTGCCGTCGGACTCCTCCGTGCTGTTCGTGGTGTCCGGCCCGAAGCGGGTCATGCACAACGACTCCGTCGCGCCGTTCAGTTACACCCTGAACACCACCCGGCTGCCGAACGGGAGGTACAAGGTCAATCTCACCGTCACCCGGCCGGGGTTACCCGCCCTGGTGCAGACCCAGCGGATGCAGATCGCCAATCAACCGAAGCCCAGAAGCACCCCCAAGCAGACCACCCCGAACCCACCGGGTTCCGGCGGGTCGGGTGGATCGGATGGATCCGGTCGCTCGGGCAAAGGATTGACGGCGCAGGCCGCAGCGGTGCTGAAGATCACCAACGCTGAGCGGGCCAAGGCTGGCTGCAAGGCGCTGTCCGCGAATTCGACCCTGAACAACGTGGCGCAGGCGCACAGCGCCGATATGGCCGCCCACAACTACTTCTCGCATGACAGCCAGAACGGCAAGAGCCCGTTCGACCGAATGAAGGACGCTGGGTACAACTTCCGGGCTGCGGGCGAGAACATCGCCTATGGCCAGCGGACCGCCACCGACGTGATGAACGCCTGGATGAACAGCCCCGGACACAAAGCCAACATCCTGAACTGCACCTACACCCAGATCGGGATCGGCTACGCCCTGCAGGGCAGCACGCCGTACTGGACTCAGGACTTCGGCACCCCGCTCTGATTTCCGCGCTCGGGTCCACGGTTCGCGTGTGACACTCGGGCCGTGAGCAATGTCGAGGCGCGGCCGGGAGAGTCAGTGGCGGGCGGCGCGGGCGCGGTTGCGCCGGCTGGTCCGGTCCACCAGCTGCTCTCCGGCCGCCCGGTGGCACTGGGTGGCCCACGTGGCTTCGAGGTCATCCGGACCCTGCCCAATCGGGACCGCCGGATGGTCGGTGCCTGGTGCTTCCTGGACAGCTACGGCCCGCACGATGTTTCGGAAGGCGGTATGCGGGTGACCGCGCATCCGCACACCGGGCTGCAGACCGTGACCTGGCTGGTCGCCGGAGACGTGATGCATCGCGACAGCCTCGGCAGCGAGCAGTTGATCCAGCCCGGTCAGTTGAATCTGATGACCGCCGGACACGGCATCTCACATTCCGAGGTATCGCCGCCGTCGCGTTCGCGCTGGCTGCAGGGGGTGCAGTTGTGGGTGGCGCTGCCGTCCTCGGACCGGGAGAGGGCGCCAGCGTTCGAGCACCATGCGTCACTGCCGGTGCTGACGCGGGGTGGGCTGTCGGCCACTGTGCTGCTGGGAACACTCGGGCCGGTCACGTCGCCCGCGCGTACCTACACCCCGATCGCCGGAGCGGAAATCACTCTGATGGCAGGTGTTTCGGAATCGCTGCCGTTGCGCCCGGACTTCGAGTACGCCGCCCTGGCACTGGCAGGGTCGGCGGTCGTGGACGGCGCACAGCTGCCGCCGGGACCGCTCCTGTACCTCGGGTCCGGCCGAACTGATATTCCGCTGGCGTCGGCCGGGGGTGGCCGGCTGCTGCTGCTGGGCGGTGAGCCGTTCGAGGAGGAGCTGGTGATGTGGTGGAACTTCGTGGGCCGCTCGCATGAGGAGGTCGTGGCGGCGCGGACCCAGTGGATGACCCGCCCGGACGCGGATCAAGGCTCGAACTGGCTCGGGTCGAGTGGCGAGGGGCCCGCCACCGACCGTTTCGGCACCGTGCCAGGCCCGGAGGGTGAGCCGATGCTGGCTCCGGTCATGCCCGGCACCCGGCTGCGGCCTCGTGGCCGTCAGCGCTGAGCCGAATCGGTTTCGTTCGGGCCGGGCCTGAATGCTAATCTCGACCGGCTTCACGCGCCGCTAGCTCAATTGGCAGAGCAGCTGACTCTTAATCAGCGGGTTCGGGGTTCGAGTCCCTGGCGGCGCACCATCACTGCAGGTCAGGACCGTGTTGGTCCTCAGCTTCAAGATCACCACCATGGTTTACCCATGGCTTTCATCTGGATTGTCGTTGTCGTCGTCCAGCGCTTCGAGCACCTCGGCGGCACCGGTCTGCGCGATCCGGCGGCCGAAGTAGTGATCTGTGGTCATGGACACTTTCGCGTGGCCCAGCTGGTCAGCGGCTGCACGGCTCGTTAGTCCGGCAAGGTCCATCAGGGTGGCGACGGTACGGCGGAATGTGTGCGACGTGATGTCGGCGTACCCCGCGCGATCAAATGCCTCGCGCAGATCGCCCTGAGTGTTGCTGGAGTCTCTGAGGCGGCCGGTGGCCGTCGTGAACACAACATTCCACACGTTCTCTTCACGGTCCGCCTCGCGGCGCTTGAGCATGTCAATGCCCCATTTCGGGAGGCGGATGATGCGCCACCCCGATTTCGACTTGGGCTTCGCCTTGATCAGCAACCCTGTTCCCTTGACCCGGATGACGGTGCCCCGGACCTCGACTGTGCCCGCGTCCAGGTCCACAGCTGCCCACGTCATTGCCAGCGCTTCACCCAGGCGCAGGCCAGTGGCCAACATGAAATCGACCAGGTCAACCAGATCTTGATCAGCCGCCTTAGAATCGGCAGCGATCTTGGCTCTCAGATCTCGAACTTCTTCAACGGTAAGCGCCCGGCGAATCTTGCCGTGGTCCCGCACCGGAGCAGCGTCTCTCACCGGATTCGACGGCATGGCGTCATGGCGGGTTGCCAGCCCGAACATCCCTGAGAGCACCGTCCGGGTGATCCGAGCAACCGAGACGCCGTGATGCTCACGCGTTGCCTTCAATACCCGATCGACCCGAGAGACGGTGACCTCTCTGAGCCGTAGAGCTCCCAGGGCAGGAATCACCTGATTGTCGAGGCGGTCGCGATACGTCTGCCATGTGCCGGGTGATCGTTCCCCCGCCCGAGTCGCAGCATCAATCTCGCTGAACCATTGCTCGGCAAGAGCTTTCACTGTCGTGTCGTGCGTGATGTCAGCAGCTGCGTCCGATCGGCCGCGATCCCGGCATGCCTCCTTGAGCCGGTTGCGAGCGTCTGCATCACTCGTCCCGGTTCGCTCAATCTGCCGGGTAATGCCGTCATAGTCTCGGTAGTAGGCGACAGCTCGAACACGCTTCTTCCTCATCGTGTACGTACGGATCTCACCCATGGTGCCGAGGGGGAGTGGAGGTCTGGGCATAAGGCTCAGGCGCTCTTGTCGGTGGTGATGGCGTCGAACCAGGCTTCGACATCGTCAGGCCTGTAGCGCAAATGCTTACCCACGCGGCGAGCTGTGGGTCCTTGACCGGTGGTGCGCCACCGATAGAGCGTTTTCACAGGGACGCCGAGGTAGTCAGAGACGTCCTGGACGGTCCAGAGCTTGGTAAGCATGGCGGTGTTCCTTCCTGTGTGGTTTGGTGTCAAGCAGCGGTTGACGTTCGATTCATGAATTGGCCTGTCTCGTCAGCGATTTCATCTCGTGCCGTCTGTCGTCTCTCGCGGGCCATCGCGGCGGCGGTGTTGGCTAGGAGCGCGTCGCCGGTGGTGTGCCAGCCGGTCCCGGCGAAGCTAAGGGAGCCGACCAGCAGCGTGGTGTCTTCGTCGCCGTCGAGGTAGTCGGAGAGGCGGTGGTGGATGGCGTCGCGGCGGTAGTCGATGCGGGCTTGGCGGAGCTGGCCCAGGGTGGTGGAGTAGCGGCGGCTCTTGGGGGAGAAGTGGCCGCCGAAGCCGAGCATGTGCGCCCACCGGCGGCGCCGGGTGTAGGCCCGGCGGCCGGCGGTCTT
>CALMAR010000200.1 GCA_937859855.1 uncultured Kineosporia sp. | reverse complement strand
GGGCCAGGAAGAACAGCCCCACCGCCGCGCCAGTCCTCGGAGGTGACCACAGATTCGCCCACATTCTGCCAACCCAACATCGTCGCCTGCCCGGCATGGCGCAGCCATCCGCTGCCGCCAGGCACCACACGAAACAGGAGCCACTCATGGCCAGAAGCCGTTGACACCTCACTGCAGAGCTGGGGAACGGTAGGAATGAGTGATGTAGAGGTTTGCCTAAGATGCCCTTGTGGCTGGCTTTGATTTCGAGTTTCGATACTCCGCGGTTCAGGCTCCGATCGTGGACGCTTGCATGGATGCAGCCCGTGCTCGATCGCGCCAAATAGGCATCTCGTGGCGTACGCGATCAGTCGCCGCGCGCCATCTATGTGTCATGGTGAATGGCAATCCGCGAAGCACGGATCTACTGGGCTACCGACTTGAGCGTGACTTACCGATCATTGCGGAGGGCGTCTTGGCAAGCACTTTGCCACGGCAACAACGTGTCAGGCTTGGTCGGGGCGTGGCCGATATGCTTTTGCGTGGTCGACATTATGACCAGGACGGTTGCATGGCGCTGCGCGGAGTCTCTCGCACACGTTGGTACTACCCGCCTTACGAGTTCGAATGCCCGACCATCCCGCACCTTGATGCCCGACTCTCGATCACACTCAGTGTGCTTGTGGGATGGAGCTTCGGGGAAATTGCCCCCGAGGTGGTTCTGGAGGAACTCCATACCGCATGCGAGCTGACTCTTGAAGAATTGGTCAACAAGCGGGCAAAGAAACTATCTTTTGCTGAGCTAACGGAAAAAGCTCACATCGATGGGCATCTGGAGAAGCAGTGGGCTACAGATCATGACCCAGTCGCCCTATTAACTAGCTTGAAGGATCTACGAAAGGATGTTCGGCACCGCGGAGCGAGCGGGTCGGCCGATTGGTTGCGCGAAGATTGGGAGCACGTAGCCATCCTCCTCGAACGTCTCGTTTACCGCCTGGACAAGCAGAGCATGGCCTCTGCCGCTAAAACTTGAGCATCTCGTCGATACTCACCGGCAATGCCAGCGTGGTGAGGCAGCGGCCCGCTAAGACTGACCCTGTTAGCGATGCAGATGCAGAACCTCGGCTGAACTCACGAACGCCGCCTCAGTGCCAGACAATCTATCTGACCAATCCGAAGTTTGCCCCGCTATCAGTTGTCGGATGAAGCGTTCTGGCCAATTGCAAGACTGGGCGGAGATCCGAGATAGCTGAGGATCGGTGCCGAAGGCAACCTCTCCAATACGCGCAATAAGTTTGGGACGCTCGGGATTTCGATCGCGCCAACCCGGTTCCTGGATTCGCCACCGCTGCCCTGTCAGACGGTCTTTCCGGTTCGATAGCTGCTTGTAGAGATTCGATCGATCGTTAGGTGACAACAACTGATTTCGATAGCCGTGCTCGATTAAGCCTGCAAGCGAGACGCCCCATTTCTGCTTGATTGGAAGAAGGCTCATGATCGTTGCATGACCAGGCCACTCATCTCTTAGTCTGTCGCCCGGGAGAAGAAATTCCGATCCAAATGCGTAGGCTTCTGCTTCCAGATCGCCGCTCCGGCGAATTCGATGCATTACAAGATGACCCAGCTCGTGAGCCACCGACATCCGGATTCTTTCCCATGACGAAACAGTCCGGGTAACGATCAGTGGCTGATCAAGAGCCGCACCTACCCAGGTTGAATAGGCGTCATGATTTCGAGCGTGTAACTCAGCATCAAACTCAATATTGGCGACGAAAACGCCCGCTCTTTCCAAGAGGCGCATTAGGTGAGAAACAGGTTCGCCGGCCGCAACACCCAAGGCCTTCCTCGTGTTGCCCGCCGCAATCTGAGGCGCAACGGACCCAAATCTGGGGAGGCGCAAGACTGGAAATCTGACGAAGGTTTCTGACCCGTACAGAAAATCCCCGATGAGTCGCGCCCATGCAACTAATTGATCTTCCTCGCCTTTCGTCATTGCCTTTCTTGCACGGAAGAGCATGCTTTCTCGTTGAACAGGTGTAGCTGGTGGAGTCGTTAGAAACGACAATGGAAAATTCAACGACTGGGCAAGGATAAGCGCTCGATCATGAGGGAGCTGGCTCGATATACTATTTTCGATCCGTGAATATCGATCAGGCGGAATATCCGCGAGCTGAGCCACGACGTTGGCCTTCAGCCTCTGAATTAGCCGAGCGTCACGGACTCGTTCCCCGTAGACCTCGTCAGATTGAATCTCCAGAGGCAGGGTTGGCATCGTCATGGCCGACCTTCTCCTCTCGATTGGTCACCTGCTCCTCGGATTGTGCTTCGCCGTCTTCTCGAAGTCCGACCACATCGGCGAGATCATCGTGATCGTTTGCAGCCTCCACCGGCACACGGTGTCCAGCGAGCAATAGCACATCCGTGGGAAGATCCACTTCTTCGTACATTGGACAATCGATAAACCAGTCGTCCATCGAGACCACCCGGGCGATGGACCACTTGCTCATCGAGCGTTCCGGAAGGTTAAACCGCCAGAACACCACCACGTGACCTGGGGGGTCGATCAAGCCCGACTCGAAGAGCCGGCCCGATGAAGCCTCGGAATCTGACCCGTCTTCCGAGTTCGGCCCAACTCCCCCATCCGGCCACAGGCCAGGCTCGATCAGGTGAGCTGTCCTTGGCCTGGCCCGCAACTTGACCCGAAGTCCCAACATTGACAGGTAGATCCGGACCCAGTCGTCTCCGTACGCCTCCACCTTGATCTTGCTGGCGGCCAGTTCCGCCGAGTCTTCGGCCAACTGCAGGAAGCGATCCCGTGTACTCGCGGAAAAAGCTGTCCCACCGGGGAGGTGACCCCATGGCTTAAAGAGATCGACCGTGTCGCACCCAGCTTGCTCCAGGAGACGGAACAGGAGAGAGAACTCTCCCCCGTACTCAGTGGCCACTTCGGCCAGTGAACCTGATGAGTTCATGGGGCAAAGTTGTACCCGCTTCTCACCGTCGCACGGGAGCGACACGCCGTGCGACCACACCGAGCCGTGCTCGGTGACGAACGGCGAGGACCTCGCAAGCACAAGGGCGGTGACCTTGAGGAGGGTTAGGCAGCCGAGGTACAGCACCGAAGTACAGCAACCAGACCGGCCGGTACTGTTGCCGAGCGTCCGAGCTTGTGATCGCTGAGCACGGAACGACTCTTCGCGTCCCTCGATCGCGTTGTTTGCAAGCAGGGGACGTCGTGCCCGACACGTGCCCGATCACATGGTTGGTGACGGTCACTCGGGGCTACCAGGGGTGTGACGCTTACTCGCGCCTCGTGCTCAACCTGGGGAAGAAGGTCCAGAGCAAGCTCGTTCCCAAGCTGACAGTGCGGGTTCGATTCCCGTCGCCCGCTCTCTTACAAGACCCAGGTCGAGCGGGCCGTGTCCATCTGATCGGCACTCGTGACGGGGTCACGCTCGTGTCCTTCTAACTGGCTTACTACCTGGCCGATCTGCGCACGCAGACTCCTGATGATGCGGGTCATCCCATGCCTCGAAGCGGTGCCATTGGCCGTTGACGCCACCGGAGTTGTTCCTATCGTGTGTCTTTGTCCGGCCTGACTGTCGATGGAACCCACGGCAGGACAGGGAACCCAATGATCCGCAGGCCGTGCGAACCTGGCCGCTCTTGCTGATCGGCCTGGCCGTTGTTGTTGTTTCCAAGAAGCGACCTGCTTGCGCCCACCGGCATGCGCCTGTCGACGCGGTGCCCGATACGTGCCCGATCTCGCGGTCACCAGCGGCCACCGCTGGCATGGCCGGAACGGTGCACAACTCAGGCACCCAAGTTCCGCTATGTCCTGCCGATGCATGTCCGACGGCAAGGCAACCAGGCCGCCGAGGTCAACGCTACGTCTGAAGCTTGAGTCCGGAACCCCTACGGGGACCTGACGGTCGTCGAGATCGGATGGGTGCGCTGCAGGCCGGCGCATGCCAGTGCAACCAGAGCCAGGGTGCAGGCGAGGGCGATGGGGTGGTCGATGAGTAGGTTGGCGATGGGTTCGACCGGGTTGCTGGCGATCAGATGCGACCGGTTCGCGAGCCAGCCGGTGGCGAGGACGGCTCCTAATGCTGCGGTACTGGTGCGCAGGTACGGGTAGTAGCTGGTGCGGCTGAGCAGCACGAGGGACGGCATCACCAGGGCTACGACCAGGATCTGGGCGATTTCGATGCCCAGGTTGAACCCAAGCAGCGTGGTGAGCAGGCCGCGGCGGCTGAGGCCAAGCTGACTGAGCAGGGTGGCGAAAGACAGGCCATGGAGCAGTCCGAAGCTCCCAGCGATGAGGATCTCACCCCGGCGCACGAGGGGCCGGATGGCGTGCACGGCTGACACCAGGACGGACAGAGCAATGCCACTTTCGACCACCCGTTCAGGCAGATGGAGCCAGCCCAGGGCGCCGAGGGCCAGGGTGATGGAGTGACCAGCGGCGAAGGCGGTGATCACGTGCACGACGCGCCATCCAGCCCTGCCGGGGTCTGGCCGTCGTGCCCATCGTCGCTGGCTGGCTATCAGCGGTGCTGGCAGCAGCAGCATGAGCAGGAACAACAGGTGGTCGCTGCCGCTGGCGATGTGATGCAGGCCGAGGTGGATCGCGGCGATGAACCCTTCTCGCTGAGCCGGTGCGGCCGAGGCAACCGGCACCGTCTGAGTTTGCCAGGACAGCATCGCCAGAGTGGTGTAGCTGCCGGTATGGCCGTAGCGCGCGGAAACGAACACCCGGTGGGAGATCAGCTTGTCCATCACGGCGTCGTAGTGCAGGACGAAGTCGCCCACCGGCCCTGCGGCCGGTGTCATGGTGGCGGACAAGACCAGGTTGTCGACGCTGTCGACCTTGGTGACCCGTCCGCTGCTGATCTTGGTCGTCCACGTCCGCCTGCCGGCGTCCGTGGCCGACATATGCGACTGAACGTAGGAGCACAGACCCGGAAGCATCTGCGGCCCAATGACATTCGTTGCGGTCAGGTTCTGGTTGAGCGAGACGCTCAGCTGGTCGAGTGGAAGCTCGATCGTGGCTCTGACGTCGCCGGTGCCGACGTCCAGCAAGACCGCGGAGGTGCTGAGAGGGTGGGCGGAGGCTTGGGTCGCAGGGACAGTCAGCACGATCACCGCGCCCAGCAGGAGCGCCGTGATCCAGCCGGCCCGCGAGACCAGATGAGTCACGTGCTGGGGTTGGTGCTGCCGTAGTCGTCGGTCTTGTCGCGGTACACCCCGTGGTAGTGGACGTTGGGCGTGCTGCGGCTGCGGGTGTTGACCAGTTCGATCCACACTCGCGGGCCGTCGATGCGCAGGTAGGTGTTTTCACCATCCACCGTCCTGGTGTTGGCGTAGGCGATGGTGGTCTGGTCCAGCTGTGACTGGTAGGTCCTCATCAGTGATGCGGCCTCACCCGGGGCGGCGTCGTTGACCCAGGCGCCGATGGCCGCCAGCACAAGTTTCTGCTGGGCCGCGGACAGGTCGCTGACCTTGATCCCTCCGCTGGCTGGGAACTTCCCGCTGTCGACGCCGGGGCCCATCAGGATGTCGTTGATGGTGCTGGACAGCTTGGCCTTGGCGTCCTGCTCGGCGGTGAGGGAGCCGAACAGCGAGAACAGGGTGCCCGCTTTCTCTTTCAGCGGCTGGACGGTGGTGTTGCCGACGGTGAAGGTCTTGGGCTCGGTGCCGGTGAAGTCTGGGGTGATGCTGGCGGTGGTGCCCTTGTAGGTATAGTTGCGGGCCAGGTGATGACCGCCGAACTGCACCATGAACGGGCCGGTCGCCGAGGGGGTTCCGTAGACGGCGATGTAGTAGTCGGTGTCTGAGCCGAAACTATCGGTACCGGAGGCGCTGTTGGCCTTCAGCCAGTCGTCGGCCTTCTGGACCGTTTCGACCTGGGAGTAGCCCTCTGCACTGAGCATGGTCTTGACCAGGGCCATCGCGGCGGTCTTGGCGGTTCCGCTGAGGCTGGACAAGGCGACCCCCTTGCGCGGCACCTGCTGAGCTGGGTAGTTCGACCAGGTTTGGCGTGACTGGTTGTCGGTGAAGGCGTAGGCAACCTTGGCCTTGGTCGCAGCGTCCAGAGAGCCCAGGAAAGCAGTCGCTGCCGCGGTGACCTGCGCCGTGTTGGCGTCCGCAGCGTTGTCACCATTGGTGTTCAGGTCAACGGCGGTGAAGGTCTGCAGGCCGCCAGCGCCGCCCGGCCCACCTCCAGATCCGCCGGGTCCGCTCCCTGGTCCGCCAGCAGAAGCCTGGACCGAGCCCGAACGCGAGGCTGACGAGGCCGTCGAGTCGCTACCGGATCCACAGGCGGCAACAGTCGACAGCAGCGTCACCGCAGCGATCGGGACAACAACGTTACGGCGAAGAATCGACATGATGATGAAGAGGTCCGTTCGGGTCACGGCGGGCCGAAGCACCCACTGCGGAAAGGCGGTCGCCACAGACTCTGAGCCCCGTGCCTGCGAGGAACCTGTGATCGGCCTGTCTTCAGCTGTGAACCGCTGACTTTCGCGGCTTGATTGTGAGAAGTGCGCGAACGGCCACGGCTCGCCAGCACCTCAGACACTGGATCCGCAGCACCCAACGACAAAGCTCCAACAGACTCCTGAACTGCACCCGCCGACCTCGGTCACGTGCTCGAGGTCACCGTCACGTCCGGCGTCAGGCGTGCACAACGGTGGCGGGGTGGCGCGACCGGTCGAGGGAGAGGATTCCCATCACGGCCATGATCAGGAGTGCGCCGCTGATCATTCCCAGCCGGACGCCGCCGGTGCCCAGCAGGCCGGCCGCAGCGGTCCCGAGCGACTGTGCGCCGATCTTGAGTGCGGACATGGTGACGAAGATCTGCGCCGTGTCGCCGGGCGGCGCGTAGTCCGACCGGGCCGCCAGGGTGGCAGCGAAGTGCGGACCAGTGACGAAACCGGCGAGCCCGAAGGCGAGCAGTGCTGTCCAATAGCCCGGCGCCAGGCCCGCGACGAGAATCGCAACGGCGATGAGCACCGACAGCCTGAACAGCCAATCGTCGGCGGAGCCTCGCATGGGGCGTGCGGTGACGGCCAGCGAACCCAGCAGATTGCCGGCTCCGAACACGGCAACCATGACGGCTCCGCCATGAGCGCTGTGCCCGAGCCGCTGGCTCAGGCCGACTGCCAGCACCACCAGCGTGCCGCCGACCAGCTGAACCACCATGGTCGTGATGGTGGCCCGGCGCAGACCCGGGACCTGGACAATGGTGGCAAGCACCTGGCGGAACGGCGACGACGTCACCACAGCATCGCGCGAGCCGCTCTTGCGGGGCAGACCCAGCACCAGCAGGGCGGAAGCCACCGAACCCGCGCAGAGCACCAGCAGAGCAGCGGCCGGGGATGTCACGGCCGCCATCAGGGCGACGACGGCAGGGCCGGCCGACCCTCCCACCCCGTACGTCACAGCATCCGCGCCCTGCGCCCGCCGCAAGCCCTCCGGGGCCACCAGCGACGCCAGCCGGCTACTCAGACCGCCCGTCAGGATGGGCCCGCACAATCCACAGATGGCAACCAGCAGCAGACTGACCAGGAACGGCACTGATCCGAAAGTGAGCGTGGCCCCCGCCAGCGCCACGCCGTACAGGGCGAAGAATGTGGCCAGGAGACCCCGGCCATCCCGGCTGCGGTCCAGCACCCGGGCCGGGAGGGGGCCAATCAGGTGAGGAAACGTCAGACCGGCCGCCAGCACGCCGCCGATCACCGGCTTGAATCCCCGGTCCGCAGCGAGCAACACCAAACCCACGCCAGCACCCGCATCTGCGGTCCGGGCCAAAGTGGCTGATGTGACATATCGGATCAGGGCCATCGGCGCGAGCCTACGCGGACGGCGCCACAACCGTCGACATTGGAGCTACCGTCAATGATCTCGCCTGGAGACGACGCGACCGGTTACAAACCATGGGCCCGTGATATTCACTGGCAGAGCAATAGTGCTGCCTCCGCAGCTCTTTCACTCGAACGAGAGTGTGAATCGACTCCGAAAGTGAATCGGCGCCAGCCGCTCGCTCCAGGAGCAGAGGAAGAGCGCCTCGTGCAGCACCTCACCGAAAAGGCAGCGGGACGCCAGCCATGACGCTGTTCATCACGAACGCCAACGTGGTCGACGTGCGCACCGGCACAACAGAGAAGGCGAATCTGTGGTGCGCGGACGGCCGGATCCAGGGCATCGGCCTTGATCCTCCGCCCGCTACGGCTGCTGGACCGCGGCTTGACGCGGGCGGCGCATTCGTCGTCCCCGGCTTCATCGACGCTCATGTGCACGTCGCGGCGGTCGACGTCGACCTGGGAGTCAACGAGCGAATGGCACCGTCGCTGGTCACCGCGCTGGCGGCCCGGACCATGCGCGAGATGCTGCACCGCGGGTTCACCAGCGTGCGCGACATGGGTGGCGCGGATCTCGGCCTGGCTCAGGCGCAGCGACGCGGCCTGTTTACCGGACCGCGGCTCGTCTACGCCGGACGTCGCCGCCGCCGACCTGGCGCTGCGCCTGGCGAAGGCCGGCGGCCCCCGCCGCGGTCCCGACCGGCCACCACGGCAGCGGCGGCGGGGTCGACGGCGTGGCTGCGGTTCGCCAGGCCGCCCGGGACGAGATCCGCAAAGGGGCCAGCCACATCAAGCTGATGGCATCCGGCGGGGTGGCCTCACCGACCGACCGGATCGACTCCACGCAGTTCTCGGTCGACGAGATCCGGGCCGCGGTGGAAGAGGCCGAAGCGGCCAACGTCTACGTCGCCGCCCACGCCTACACCGCCCCGGCCGTCAATCGGTGCCTGGAGAACGGGGTGCGTTCGATCGAGCACGGCAACCTGATCGACGATCGCAGCATCGATCTGCTGCTCCAGCGCGGGGCGTTCCTGGTGCCGACCCTCGTCACCTATGCCGCGCTGGAGGCGGAGGGCCGTCAGTACGGGCAGAGCGAGAGCGGCCACCGGAAGGTGGGCATGGTGCTGGAGGGCGGCTTGGAAGCGCTGCGCCGGGCGCACCACGCCGGAGTCGCCATCGCCTTCGGAACGGACCTGCTCGGCCCGATGCATCATCACCAGAACGAGGAGTTCCGCCATCGTGCCGCCGTCCAGCCGCCGCTGGCGGTGCTGCAGTCCGCGACGCTGGTGGGGGCCCGCCTGCTGGGGCTCGAGGGTGAGCTGGGCGAGATCACCGCAGGCGCCCGGGCGGACCTCCTGCTTCTGGACGGGAATCCGCTGGCCGGCGTCGAGGTGCTGGCCGATCCGGTCAAGCATCTGCGGACCGTGGTGCAGGCCGGTCGCGTCGTCGATCGTGAGCCACTCGCCGTATCACCGGACCAGGAGGAACAGCCATGACATCACTCCAGACCGAGGAACTGCCCATGCCCGGCGGAGTCATGCGCTACGACCGGCGCGAAGGGGTAGCACCGGCGCTGGTCCTGCTGCCGGGATGGAGCTGCCCGCGCAGTGACTGGTACGCGGTGGCGGGCGACCTCGAACCGCTTCAGCTGGCGATCGCCGACCTGCCCGGGCAGGGGGAGTCGTCCGGCAGCGGGGGCAGCATCGCTGACCTCGGTGCCGCGGTGGCGGCCCTGATCGATCACCTGGGTTGGCCGGACGTGGTGCTGGCCGGGCACAGCATGGGCGCAGCGGTGGCCGTCGAGGCCGCCGCCGTCTCACAGCGGGTCTCGCGGATCATCGGGCTGGACTCCCTGACCTACCAGACGCTCTACCCGCGGCAGGACGAGGCGGACATCCAGGCCGTACTCGCTCCACTCGCCGGCGACTTCCAGGCCGGCATGACCGCGCTGGTCACCGGCCTGTTCGCCGATCAGTCCTCAGCGCGCATCCCCGAGATCGCCGACTCGATGGCCGCCATGCCGCAGTCAGCCGCGCTGGCGAGCCTACGGGCGCTGATGGAATGGGATCGCGATGCCGCGCTCGCCGCCTGCGGCGTCCCGGTCGACGTGATCGCCACGGCTGAATTCCTCGACCCGGGTGCGGTCGAGCGCCTTCCCAGAGGGGTCCGGGTGCACGCGGCCGAACTCGGAGGTCATTTCTTCCTGATCGACCGGCCCGCCCAGACGGCGCAGCTGATTCACGATCTGCTGGACGGCTAATCCGTTTCGCTGCGGATCAGCGCAATGCCCGGAGGAGTTCCGCGTAGGTTTCCTCGGTCGTGCCCATTTCACTG
>CALMAR010000199.1 GCA_937859855.1 uncultured Kineosporia sp. | reverse complement strand
CTTGGGGGCCTGGACCGGTCTGGGGCTGACAGCCGGACTGTGCCTGGCCGCAGGACTGAGCGCTGCTCCCTATCTGGCTGGGGCGGCCGCGTTCTGCCTGGCCGGGGTGGTGGCCGGACACGTCCGCCGGCAACGGGCCCTGCTGGCCGGTCAGCCGGAGGGCGGATCGCCCGCTCCGCCGCCGCTGCGGGTGGCCGGCTGGTTGCTGGTCAGCATGCTGCTCACCGTGCTGACCTGGGTTCTGCTGTCACCGGCCCTGTGGGGCTGGCTGCCGCAACGGCTACAGGCACGCCACGATGACCGGTCGTGGCTGATCGCCCGCGGGCTGGTGGACGATCCCGGTGACCGGGGGCTGACCGGAAGACTGCACGCACTGCCCCGGCTGCTGGACGGCCCGCACGCCAGCCTGCTGCTGTACGCCGGGGCGATCGCGGGGCTGCTGGTGCTGCTCGGAGCGGCCTGGTCGCAGCGGCTGGCCAACCTGAGTCACCGGGTCGCCGCCGGGCTGCTGCTGTGGGCGCTGGGCACCGTGCTCTGGTTCGTGGCGTGGCCCTCGGTGGCGCCCGAACACGAGGTTCCACTGCTGGTGGTGGCCAGCCTGATGGCCGCTTCGCTGGTGGCCTGGGTGCAGAACTCCGGCGTGATCCGGTGGGGCTCGGCGGTTCGTACGGCCGGGTCAGGCCGGTCCGATCAGTTCGGCGACGATCGCGGCTGACAAGCCAGCCAGCGGCAGGCCACCGCCGGGATGCGCTGACCCTCCGGCCAGGAAGAGCCCGCCGATATGGCTCCGGTTGGCCGGGCGCAGGAAGGCGGCTGCGGCACCGTTGCTGCTGGTGCCGTAGATGGAGCCGCCCGGGCTCCGGGTCCGGCGCTCGAGTTCGGCCGGGGTCTGGACCTCACTCCAGATCACCCGGTCCCGCACGTCCAGGCCACGTTCGGCCATGATCCTCAAGATGGTGGCGGCATAGCGTTCAGCTAGTCCCGGGCGGTTCCAGTCGACCCCCGCCCGGCCCGTGCGGGCGGCCGCCCGGCCGTCCGCCCGGCCGTCCGCCCGGCCGTCCGCTGAGTCGCCGGACGGCTAGTGCCGGGGGGCGTTGATCAGTACGAACCAGGCTTCGTGCTGATCACTGGGCCGCATCGACGGATCGTCCGGAGCGCTGATGTACACCGTCGGGTCGGTGCAGGGGACTGGCGCGAACTGGGTTCCGGTGCCGAAGATCTGGTCGAATTCCAGGTCGTAGTCAGCCGGGAACAACACGGTGTGATGGCGCAGCCCCGGTGTCCGGCCCCGCAGAGCCAGCAGCAGAACTACCCCGGACAGAGAAGGCTGCATCCGGCGCAGCCGCCGCCGTCCCGCCGCTCCGGCCGGGCCGGGAATCAGGTCGTGATAGAGGTGCGCGGCGTCGGCATTGGCCACCACGACGTCCGCCGCGACCCGCTCGCCAGTCGAAAGTCTCACCCCAGCAACGTTCTTGCCGTCGACCAGCACTTCGGTCACGTCGGCCCCGAGCCGGATCTTGGCGCCGGTCTGCTCGGCCCGTTCGGCCACCGCGACGCCCAGCCGTGCCAGGCCGCCCGGGATGTACCAGGCCCCGAAGGTCTGCTCGACGTAGGGGATGGTGGCCAGGGCGCCCGGAGCCAGCCGCGGGTCGGAGCCGGTGTAGGTGGCGTAGCGGTCGAGAACCATGCGCTGATAGGGATTGTGCAGGTACCGCTGCCCCAGACTCCGCAGCGAGGCCCACGGGGCCACCGTCTGGACGGCGCTGGGGCTGCGGGCCAGCCCCAGCAGGGTCGTCATACCGCGCAATGGTGACTCCAGGAACGGCTCGCGGGTCAGTTCCCAGATCTTCCCGGCCCGGCGGGAGAACCGGGCCCAGTCGTCACCAGCGCCATGACCGGCCGCCTGATCCCAGGCCTGGGCGATTCGAAAAGCATTGGCGTTAGGGATGTCCAGTTCCAGTCCATCGGCGAACCGGTAGTGGCAGACCGGGTCGACCGGCACCAGATCCAGGTGTTTCTCCAGAGCGCCACCGGTCTTCAGGAACAGGTCCCGGTAGACGGCGGGCAACGTCAGCAGGCTGGGGCCGGTGTCGAACCGGAACCCGTCGTGCTCCAGAACGCCCAGCTTGCCGCCGATCTCGCTGGCCTGCTCGCACACCGTGACAGCGTGCCCGGCGGCTGCCAGCCGGGCCGCCGCCGACAGCCCGGCGATCCCGGCCCCGATCACCACGATCGACGCCATCTCAGGCTCCGTTCCGGCGCACTGGCCGGCCGCGCCAGCTGAGCTCGCCCCGGCGCAGGCCCCAGTAGGAGTCTGCGGTCATCGCGGCCAGCGCGGCGATGCTCAGCGGATGCGCCAGAACATCGGGCAGAGAACGACTCTGGGTCCGGCGGGCGATCAGGAACCGGCCCAGCACGGCAGCCAGGTAGCCGGTCAGTCCCGTCCGGGAGCCAGTCAGCGCGGCCACCGGCGGCACCACATACAGCACCACCAGCCCGGTCATCACCCCAGCTGCCCGGCCCGGTGAGCCGAACGCCGACCACAGCGACTTGCGATAGCCGCAGCGCAGTTCCGCGGCGTCGCGGTACATCCGGCAACGGGCGATCGTGGTGCCGTCGATCATCCCGCCGCGGCCACCGGCCGCGGTGATCCGGCGGAGCAGGGCCACGTCGTCCAAGACCTGGTCCCGGATCGCGGCGTGTCCTCCGGCCCGCCAGTAGGCCGCTGTGTCAGCCACCAGGAACTGGCCGTTGGCCGCAGCCATCGAGGGCCGGCCCGAGTGCTCGGCGGCCCGCAACGGCAGGGTGGTCAGCCAGGACCATTGCAACAGCGGCTGAATCAGTCGTTCGGCCATGCTTTTGGCGATCTGCCGGGGATACGGCGAGACCAGATCCAGCTTGTGATCGCGGGCCACCTCGATGGCCGCTGCGATCGCGTGCGGTTCGAACCGGACGTCGGCGTCGGCGAACACCAGCATGGAACCGGTTGCGGCCAGCGCCAATTGGTGGCATGCGTGCGGCTTCCCCAGCCAGCCGGAGGGCAAGGGGGCGCCGATCAGCAGGCTGGCCCGGGGATGATCGGTGATCAGCCGTTCCACCAGGCTGGCGGTCTGGTCACTGCTGCCGTCGTCCAGGATCAGGATCTCGGCCTCGGGCAGGCCCTGCTGGGCCAGCAGCGAACGCAGGCAGGGCTCCACCCGATCGGCCTCATTCCGGACCGGCACCAGGATGCTGACGAACTCTTCGGCCGGCGCCGGGCGATCACTGGGAGTCCGCAGCAGCCGCAGGTTCAGCGCGGTGTGCAGGGTGAGCGCGGCGGCACCGCCCGAAGCGGCCAGCACCAGCGCTGCGGCCAGCTGTCCCGCCCGCCTCGGCTCATCCTTCACCGGCTGATCACAGCGCCCACCGTTTCAGTCGTATGCCGTCCCTGCCACAGCAGCCGCAGGTAGGGCAGGGTGAGCGCGCCCATCGCGATCCCCGCGTAGAGCGCGACCGCGGGCCGATCGAAGAACACCAGATTGCCGGTCAACGACCCCAGCCAGGTCCAGGCCAGGACGGCGGCGGGCACCTGCTGCTGAGCTGGTGTTAGCAACCGCAACCGCTTGCTGCTGCGGGCGGGTGGGCCGGTCTCGGCGGCATCCATCGCCCGGTCGGCCACCGCGATCAGAATCACCGACACGATCAGCCAGCCCGCGTAGTTGGTCAGCGGGACGCCGGTGACGCCGGGCAGGCCGGGCCGGGGGTGCTGCCAGGTCCAGGCGCCGAGCGCGACCATCTGCGGATCCAGGAACAGGTCCCAGCTGGCCAGCGCCAGCCCGCCGAGCACCGCCGTGCGCCAGCGGGGCGGTAGCCGCTGTGCCGAGCCCGGCGCCTGCTGTGCCGAGCCGGACAATTGGCGGCCGAGCAGGAGGCATGGGTAGGCCAGCATGGTCCAAGCCAGGGGCACCAGCACCGGGACGCCGAGCACCGGCGGACCCAGCAGTGAGGTGTACCGGTAGGAGCCGAACGGCACACCGGTGTGGATCCCGATCACCTCGGCCAGCCAGCCGGTGCCCGCGGTGACGCCTAGCAGAACGCCTGCCATCGCGGCCGATCCGGTCAGAGCCAGCACATGAGTGCAGGCCGCCGCCGACAGCAGCAGCACACTGATCACCGTGACCACCACCGAACCGGTACCGGTGGTGAGGGGATAACTGATCTGTGTCAGCACGCCGGCCAGCACCAGCCAGCCGGCCAGTCCTCCCAGTGGGCGCTGCGGTGGCTGATGTGCTGGCCGGTCAGGGTTCATGCACGGGGTCCGGGACGATGCTGAACTGCTGGCCCCGATAGCTGCCCTGCACACTGCGGACCGCGAATCGGGCGAACAGTTCCTCCGCGAACCATCCTTCCACCCCGGTCCGCTGCATCGCCGACCGGTGGGCGGGGGACCGGTAGGCGAACTGGGTCATTGCCTGCTGGCCGGACCACATGCTGAAGGTGACCGGAAAACCGATCGGCGACTCGCCCAGGCTGAGCGCGATCATCAGGCCGGGAGAGGAGTTCAGGTCGGCCGCGACCGGCGGCACGGCTTGCCAGAACCGGATCATCCGCAACGGCCGCAGCCGGGCCCGGGTGAGCACCGCCACCGGCGTACCGGCCGGGCTGGCCGATCGCTCCGGCGGCTGGAATGGGGTGACCCCGGACCAGTGGCCACGGGCTCGAAGGGTGACCATCTGCACGGTCAGCTGTTCGCGGGCGATCCGCTGCCAGGCGGCGTGAACGGCGCCCCGCTGGAACTGGGCGGCGTGCTCGGGATCGTCCCAGACGCTCAGCAGGGCCCAATGCCGCAGGTCCACATCCCGCATCGAGAAGGTCTGGCTGGAGCCGGTGCCGAGCAGCTTCGCGAACCGCAGGCCGGGAGCCCGGCGGATTGGGCGCCGATGCAGCGCCATCCGGTGCAGGGCGGACGGTATCCGAGTGCCCGGCACCCCCCAGACGGTGAGATCGATCCAGCCCGGCATGTCCGGGCCGGGCGGATCGTCACTCATCTGTCCAGCCTAAACGTCGCTGTGTACCGGTGACGGACCCGATTGACGGGCCGGGCTGCTGACGGTAACGTCATCTGTGTTCGAACAGGTGTTCGAACATCACGGATCCGGATCTTCCCCCTGGGTCGTGCGGCAACTGGAGAAACGTTATCGGCCCTGGTGGGGAGAGGTGGGTTACTGATGGCTCATCGGATCGGTGAACCCGTGGTGGTGCGAGCGGAGCAGAACGGCGCGCCGGGCTCCTTTCTGTGGCGCGACCGCATCTACGTCGTGCGTGAAGTGCTCGGACACTGGCAGGAGCGTCGCTCGTGGTGGGCGAGTGCGGCTGCTCGTGCCGTGCACGGTGATACCGCGCGCCGCCACCCGGATCACCAGCCCGGTCATGATCAGCACACCGGTCAGCACACCGGTCAGCACGCCGGTCAGCCCGCCGGTCAGCACGGCTTGTCGCACGAACGGGAGATCTGGCGGGTCGAGGCCACCGCTGGGCGCACGTTCGGAATCGGGGTGTATGACCTGGCCCTGGAAGGCCCATCTCCGGTGCTGGCCGAACGGCCCGCTCATCGGCGCACGGACGACGCTCGCAGCTCGGCCGGTGTATCGGCCGGTGTATCAGCTGCTGGCGCGGATGGCTCTGAGACGGGTGCGGTGACTCCAGTCGCACCACCGGATCAGAGATGGCGCTTGCTGCGCGTCGCCGACTGATGCCTGGACTGGACATATGTGTTCCGGCGGTCCAGGCCCGGAGGAGCCTCACAGCATGTCCATGGAGGACTCGAAGGAACCACCCATCAGCCCGCGTATGCGGGAACAGCAACCCTCCGCAGAAGCTCCCGCTCAATCAGCCCGTTCCGAAGAGGAGGAGGCCGACATGTCGGCAACCGCACTGGCCAGCACCTTGGACCGCCCACCCGTCTCCACCGCGGCCCGCATGTTGCTCGAGCGGTCTCGAGGCGGGCTGCTACAGGCCTGTGCCGCGCGCACAGCAGCAGAGCGCTATGTCACCGCGCATCTGGCCGCGCTGCGATCCGCCGCGGCAATACTGGCGGTGCGGAGCAAGCCGGGCCGGCGCACCGGCCCGCGCAGCGTGTGGGATGTGCTGCCGCGGGTAGCTCCCGAAATGGCCGACTGGGCGGCCTTCTTCGCCTCTACAGCGGCCCGGCGCGGAGCGATCGAAGCTGGTCGTACCGACGTCATCAGTGCCCGGGACGCCGATGATCTGCTGCGCGACGCCGAGGCCTTCCATCACCTGGTCGAGTCGGCGCTCGGCCTGCCCTACCAGCAGGTGCTGCCGCTCAACCTGCCCTCGCTCGACTAGGGCATGTCTGATCTGTCCCCTCCGGCTGATCGATCGGGTCGGCCGGGCCGGTCGTCCGTGCGCTCGGATCACTCGTTCACGCATCTGCACGTAGCCTCCGGGTACTCACTGCGGTACGGCGCGTCCTCGCCGGCCGCGCTGGTCGCGGCGGCCGCCGAACAGGGCATGCAGGCGCTCGCGCTGACCGACCGCGACGGGCTCTACGGCGCGGTGAAGTTCGCTCAGGCGTGCGATGTCGCGAAGATCATGCCGATCATCGGTGCGGACCTGGCGGTCGAGCCGAGCGGGATGACCGGAGGCCTGCCGGGCTGGGCCAATCCGGGAGCCGGGCCAGCTGCCCGGTACTCCTCACGGTCCCTGGTCGCGGCGACTGGGTCGTCTCGTCCGCGGACGCCGGTCCGGGGTGGTGCCAGTGTCGATCCCCGGTATCCCCGGGTGACCGTGCTGGCGCTCGGCCGTAATGCCGGGCTGGAGCCGGGGGCAGGCTGGGCGCAGCTCTGCCGGCTGATCACCGCCACCCACCTGCGGGGTGAACGCGGGCGGCCGGTCAGCACTTTCGAGTTGATCACCGAGCATGCGGTTCAGGATGGGCGGCCGGCTCTGGTGGTGATGCTCGGCCCAGACTCCGAATTCGGCCGGGCGGCGCTGGCCCGCCGTCCCGATCTCGCGCGCGCCATCCTCTCGGCCTGGCAGAGGGCACTGCCGGTGCAGAGCCTGGCGGTGGAGATCGTCTGTCATCGAGGCCCGGAGGGCACCCCGGGCAGCCTCGGCCATGCCGCCCGGATGCTGCAAGCCGCTCGTGAGGCCAAGGCCGGCGTCGTCCTGGCCAATGCCGTCCGGCATGTCGCCCGGGACGACGCGATCACCGCCGACGTCCTCGATTCGGCCCGTCGCCTGGTCGTGCTCGACTCCCGTCATCTCGACCGGACCACTGCCGAGGGGTACCTGGCCAGCACCGCTGAGATGGCGGCCAGGGCGGGCGACATCGCTGAGGCCGCGGGCGGCGGCGAGACCGCGCACCAGTTGCTGCGCGACACCCACCAGCTGGCCGAGCGCTGCTTCCTCTCCTCCGCCGCTGATCTCGGCCTGGGCTCCATCCATCTGCCCGAGGACCACCTGCTCGGCCTGCAGCCGGGTCAGGACGCGCTGGCCACCCTGCGAACCATGTGCCAGGACCAGATCCAGGTCAGATACCCGGGCGCCCGCGGAGAACAATTGCGCGACATCACGAACCGGCTTGACGACGAACTGGTACCGATCCAGGCCCAGGTCATCCCGGGCTACTTCCTCACCGTGGCCAAGGTGTGCGACCTGATCCGGGGGATGGGGG
>CALMAR010000198.1 GCA_937859855.1 uncultured Kineosporia sp. | reverse complement strand
CTGCCAACATCGTGCTCGAGGTGGAGATCGGTGTGGTCGGCGGTGAGGAGGACGGCGTCGCCAACGAGATCAACGAGCACCTCTACACCACCGTGGACGACGGCCTGGCCACCGCGGCCGCGCTCGGCGTCGGTGACAAGGGCCGCTACCTGACCGCGCTGACCTTCGGCAATGTGCACGGCGTTTACAAGCCGGGCAACGTGAAGCTGCGTCCGGAGATCCTGAAGGAGATCCAGGACGCCGTCGGCGCCCAGTACGGCAAGGACAACCCCTTCGACCTGGTCTTCCACGGCGGATCCGGCTCGCTGCCGGAGGAGATCAGCGCTGCGGTCGACTACGGCGTGATCAAGATGAACGTCGACACCGACACCCAGTACGCCTTCACCCGGCCGGTGGCCGGGCACATGTTCGGCAACTACGACGGCGTGCTCAAGGTGGACGGCGAGGTCGGCAACAAGAAGGCTTATGACCCGCGGGCCTGGGGCAAGGCGGCCGAGGCCGGAATGGCCGCCCGGGTGGTCGAGGCCTGCCGCGCGCTGCGCAGCGCGGGCACGGCGATCGGCTGAATCCCTTGACCACATCGGCCAATCTGCTCGGCGGTCCGCCGCCGACCCTGCTGCCGGACGACGAGCCGATCCGGCAGGCGCTGGACGACGGTGGCGACCCTGCCGCCATCGCCGCCGGGTCGCCGTCCTCGTGTCTGCCCTGGGCGATCCTGGCCGAGAACGCGCTGGACGCCGGAAACACGATCCAGGCTTACGCTTTCGCCCGCACCGGCTATCACCGTGGCCTGGACGCGCTGCGCCGCAACGGCTGGCGCGGGCAGGGCCCGGTGCCGTGGTCGCACGTCCCCAACCAGGGCTTCCTGCGGGCGCTGGCGGCGCTGGGACATGCTGCCGCGCTGATCGGTGAGGACGCCGAGCGCGACCGGATCGCGGTCTTCATCGCCGACTGTGATCCAGAAGCCGTTGCCGCGCTGAAGGTTTCGGCCTGGAGCGAATGACTGAGGACCCCGTCGTCGTGATCGGGGGCGGCTTGTCCGGCATCGCCTGTGCCCGCCGGCTGCACGATGCCGGGCGGGCGGTGAAGCTGTACGAGCGCGGGCACCGGCTGGGCGGGCGGATGGCGGTCTCGACCGAGCAACTGCCGTCCGGGCCGCACCCGGTCGACATCGGCGCACCGTACTTCACGGTCCGCGAACCGGCCTTCGAGCAGGTGGTCCAGGGCTGGGCGCTGGCCGGGCTGGCCCGCCCCTGGACCGACCACTTCGTGGGCCAGGAGAAGCAGGGCCCGATGCGCTGGACGGCGCCCGGCGGCATGCGCTCGCTGGCCGAATCCCTGGCCGGGGGCTTGGACGTGCGCTGCGAGCACGAGGTCGAGCAGGTTACGGCCGGCGCAACGGTGGACGGCGACCGCGCCGCGGCGGTGGTGCTGGCGATGCCCGATCCGCAGGCCGCCCGGCTGCTCAGCCCCGAGCTGGCCTGGCCGGGGCGCTGGTGGCCGGAGCTGGATGCGGCGTTCGTGCACGACTCTCAGCTGCTGACCTGGATCAGCGACGACGGCCGCAGCCGCGGCGACGGCGCGCCGGTGCTGGTCGCGCACACCTCGCCGGAGGCGGCCCGGGAGTTCCTGGACGATCCAGCGGCCGCGATCGGCCCGGTGCTGGCCGAGCTGCCTGGCGTGCTGGGCGGTTCGGCGCCGTCCGAGCCGCTGCTGGCCCGGGCCCACCGTTGGCGCTTCGCTTCGCCCGCGCACACCCATGAGCAGGCGTTCGGGTGGCTGCCGGAGGCGCTGATCGGGGTCTGCGGTGACGCCTGGGGCGAGCGCTCGAGGGTGGAGCAGGCATGGCTGTCCGGGGATGCCCTGGGTTCGGCTCTGCTTGCCGCGCTGCCGGTAGGCTCGTAGCCTGTCTCGCCCGCATCCGCGGCGTACACGTCGAGGAAAGTCGGTGTATCGGCATGCCCGCGATCGTGCTGGTCGGCGCCCAGTGGGGTGACGAGGGCAAGGGCAAGGCGACCGACGCACTGGGAGCCGACGTCCAGTACGTGGTCAAGTACAACGGTGGCAACAACGCCGGTCACACCGTGGTGGTGGACGGCGAGAAGTACGCGCTGCACCTGCTGCCGTCCGGAATCCTGACGCCCGGCTGCATCCCGGTGATCGGCAACGGGGTCGTGGTCGACCTGCCGGTGCTGTTCGGCGAGATCGACGATCTGACCGAGCGCGGCATCGACTGTTCCCGGCTGCTGATCTCGGCGGCCGCGCATGTGATCCCGCCGTACAACCGCACTCTGGACAAGGTGGCGGAGCGGTTCCTGGGCGAACGCAAGCTCGGCACCACCGGCCGCGGCATCGGCCCGACCTATGCCGACAAGATGAACCGGGTCGGTATCCGGATCGAGGACCTGTTCGACGAGGTCTTCCTGCGCCAGAAGATCGAGAGCGCTCTCGAGCAGAAGAATCAGCTGCTGGTGAAAGTCTATAACCGGCGGGCTGTTTCGGCCGATGAGGTAGCGGACGAGCTACTCACCTACGCCGACCGGCTGGCGCCGATGATGACCGACGCCGGGCTGGAGCTGGGCCAGGCTCTGGACCGCGGCGACATCGTGCTGTTCGAGGGCGGCCAGGCCACCATGCTCGACGTCGACCACGGGACCTATCCGTTCGTCACCTCGTCGTCGGCAACGGCGGCCGGAGCTTGCACCGGGTCGGGCGTTGCCCCGACCCGGATCGACGCGGTGGTGGCCGTGGTCAAGGCGTACAGCACCCGGGTCGGCGAAGGTCCCTTCCCCACCGAGCTTCTGGACGATATGGGAGAGCGCCTGCGCCAGGCCGGAGGCGAATTCGGCACTACCACGGGACGGCCGCGGCGCTGCGGCTGGTACGACGTTCCGGTGGCGCGCTACGCGGCCCGGGTCAATGGCGTGACTGACTTCGTGCTGACCAAGCTCGATGTGCTGACTGGGCTGGAGCAGATCTCGGTGTGCGTGGCCTACGACGTGGACGGCGTCCGGAACGACGACATGCCCATGACCCAGGGCGGTTTTCACCGCGCCCGCCCGATCCTGGAGACGTTCCAGGGGTGGAGCGAAGACATCTCCGGCGTCCGCTCGTTCGATGATCTGCCCAAGGCCGCGCAGACCTATGTGCTTGCGCTGGAAGAGATGTCGGGCGCCCGGATCTCGGCCATCGGCGTCGGTCCGTCCCGCGAGCAGACCGTCGTCCGCCATTCGCTGCTGCCCTAGGCCTGTCCGTTCAGGCTCCAGTCATGCTCCAGTTGGCCACGTTTTCAGCAGCAGCCCCGCCGAGGTGCGTGGCCAGCTGGAGCATGACGGGAGCGGGGTTCCGTTCCCCTGCTATCGCTGCAACTGCTCCGGCCAAACAGCGACGAGTGGGCTGCCCAGTGACTCGGCTCATCCGGTGAAGCGATCCGCCTCATCGGCGATCATGAGTGCGGCGGTGTGCGAGCGGCGAGCACCGGCCGGAGCTGAGGGTTCAGCACGTCCGCCGCAGACCACCGGATCACCTCCGCACCGGCGTCGCGCAGCCGCTGTTCCCGGCGCCGTTCGGCCTGGAGCACCTCGTAGACCGTAGTGGCGCCGATCCGTTCCGCGGCAGCCAGTGCGTACTTGCTGCGGCCGTCCGCCTCCCCGGCCACACTGGGCCACCAGCAGTCAGACCGGCCGACGAAAATGCCGGCAATGTCATGGATCTCAACCTGCCAGTCAGGCCTGACGACGCCGGACTCATCAAACGCCCAGGCCGACCACGACTCCAGGGGTGACTCCCGCCGTCCATCACCGAGCATCAGTACTTTCCGGGCCAGTGTGATGCCCGGCCATCCCCGTTGATGTGACAGGGCGCGCGCCAGCCCTTCGGACGAGGTCAGACGACGGCGCAGCGCAGTGTCCAGGATCGCCAGTCCATCCGGCGGAGGAAGGGTCCGCAGGCAGTCGATGATCGTGCGGGCCAGGCGGGTCAGCAGGACACCGCGGAAGGTGAGACGTCCGGCGCGGCCAGCGGGGCCACCCGGACGTGGATCGCGCTGCGCTGCCGGGTCGGGCCATTGCTGGCCGTGAATTCCGGTGCACCCCATCCGGCCAACGGTTTCGGCAGGCCGAGGATGCGGGCCGCGCTCGCGTGGGAGACGGCGACATCCCGTCCACCGCAGGCGATCAATGCTGCCGCCAGTTCCGGCGGTAGCAGGATCGGCTGGTTGTCCTCGTCCAGCTCGCGCCGACCCGGTTGCGGGCCCGATACCCGGGCCACGCCGCGCCTCAATCGTTCGAAAGTGCCTGAGGCTATGCGGAGATCGATCTGGCGATCAGTCCACCCTGCTTCCCGGGCCTGAGCTCGGCTGAACACTGCGGGCATCTGCTCGTCCCCCATGAGCACACCTTGGCCCCGGGCAGGCCGTCATGGGCGCCGGGGGGCCGAATCTGTGGACAGAGGTGAGACGGTCAAAGCCTGTGGATAACGCGAAACGTTGGCCCGCGCTCCCGTCTTACTCCAGTTAGCCACGTTGAGCGAGCCTTCTAAGCGCGCTTCACGTGGCCAACTGGAGCATCGGCGGAGCTTCAGCGATTGAACGGCCCGGCGGGCCGGCGGGCCGACCGGAGCCAGCCGGCCCTCAGGCGGACTTGCGGGCGGGAGTCTTGCGAGCCGTAGTGGTCTTGCGGGCGGTGGCCTTCTTGGCCGCCACCTTCTTGGCCGGAGCCTTCGCCGCCGCGCGCTTGGCCGGAGCCTTGGACGCCGTCTTCTTCGGGGCAGCTGCCGTGGTGCTCCTGGCTGGAGCCTTGGCGGTCTTCTTCGACGTCGCGGCGGGCTCCTCGCCCCGGGCCGTGCGAGCCCGGTCCACGCTGGCCTGCAGAGCGCTGAGCAGGTCGACCACGTCGCTGGCCGACTCCTCCGTTGTCTCGATCGTCGGAGGGGCGACCCCCTCCAGCTTGGCCTCGACCAGCTCGCGCAGAGCGGCGGCGTAGTCGTCCTCGAATTCCTCGGGCTCGAAGTCGGTGGCCATGCTCTCCACCAGCGAGGCCGCCATCCGCAGCTCCTGCGGGCGCAGCTCGACCTCGTCCTCCAGCACCGGGAAGTCGGCCGCGCGGACCTCATCCGGCCAGAGCAGGGTCTGCAGCATGATCACGTTCTCGCGGACCCGCAGCACCGCCAGTGACTCCCGCTGACGCAGCGCGACCTTGACCACGGCCACCCGCTCGGTCGCCTCCAGCGCCTCGCGCAGCAGGGCGTAGGCCTTCAGTGCCTTGGCGTCCGGCTCCAGGTAGTACGAGCGCCCGTACAGGATCGGGTCGACCTGCTCGGCCGGTACGAACTCCACCACGTCGATCTCGTGCCCGGTGGCCAGCGGCAGGCCCTCGAAGTCCTCCTCGGACAGCACCACCAACCGGCCATCCTCGGCCTCGTAGCCCTTGGCCAGCTGGTCGTAGGACACCTCTTCGCCGCACACGCTGCAGACCCGCTTCATCCGGATCCGGCCGCCGTCAGCGCGGTGCACCTGATGGAAGCGGATGTCGTGCTCCTGGGTCGCGGTGAACAACCGCACCGGGACGTTGACCAGCCCGAACGAGACCGCTCCCTTCCATATCGCCCTCATCGCTGCCTCCCGCTACCGGTGTTGACCTGCCAGTTCACTACTACCAGCATCCCCTGTCCTGCCCCGGATTGCCTAGCATCAACCACCATGCGCCCCATGCTCGCCACTGCGGCCGATCCCCGGAAGGGACTGCCGGACGACGGTGAGCGCTGGTCATATGAGGTGAAGTGGGACGGGATGCGGGTGCTGGCCGACATCCACGAGGGGCAGCTGCGCCTGACCAGCCGGACCGAGCGGGATGTGACCATCGCCTTCCCGGAGCTGGCCGATCTGGGGACGGCGCATCCGGATGTGCTGCTGGACGGCGAGATCGTCGTGCTGGCCGATGGCGCTCCATCGTTCGCCACTCTGGCCGAACGGTTCCATGTCCGGGATGCCCGAAAGGCGGCCGCGCTGGCCGCGAAGGCCCCGGCCAGCCTGATCGCCTTCGACGCGCTGCGGATGTACGGCGTCGACCTGATGCCGCGCAGCTGGCAGGAGCGCCGCGAGGCGCTGGAGCGGCTGGAGCCATCCGGCCGGTCGTGGCAACTCTCGCCGGTGCAGGACGAGCTGGAGCCGCTGCTCGCGGCCACCATCGAACACCGCCTCGAAGGTGTGGTGGCCAAGCGGCGCAGCTCGATCTACCGGCCCGGTTTCCGCAGCCCGGACTGGATCAAACTGGCGCACAAACGCCAGGTCAGCGTCCTGATCGGTGGCTGGAGGGAGGAGACCAGCGACGCCGGGCGGATCGGTGCCCTGCTGCTGGGCTGGTGGTCGGCGCCGGTCGATGGCGGGGCGCCGGAGCTGCAGTTCGCCGGTCGGGTCGGCAGCGGCCTGGTGTCGGCCAGTGCTCAGGCCGACCTGAAGCGGCTTCTGCGGCCCTTGGGCCGCCGGGATTCACCGTTCGATGAGGCCATCCCCCGGGCCGACGCGAGCGGCGCGCACTGGGTCCGGCCGGAGGTGGTGATCGATGTGCGCTATCTCGGGCGAACCGATGGCGGCCGGTTGCGCCAGCCGGTCTACCGGGGGATCCGGCCCGACGTCGAGCCGGGCGACGTCACCCTCGGCCAGCCCTGATTGGTCCGCCCGCCAGTGCGTGATCGCCAGCTCAGCCCGCAATTGCTGCGCCCAGACCGCACTTCTGCGGGCTGAACTGGCGATCACGGGGGAGGGACAGGCCAGGATGAGCCCGTGCCGGATGCGAAAAAGGCGGGCCAGGAGCAGATCGTCGAGGTCGAGGGGCGGCGGCTGCGGCTGCGCAATCTCGACAAGGTGCTCTACCCGATCAGCGGCACGACCAAGGGCGAGGTGCTGCACTACCTGACCGCGGTGTCCGGCCTGCTGCTGCCGCACCTGCGCGACCGTCCGGTCACCCGCAAGCGCTGGCCGGACGGCGACAACGGGCAGACCTTCTTCGAGAAGAACGTGCCCCGGGGGGCGCCGTCTTGGCTGCGCGAGGTCACGCTGCCCGCACCCGGCTCCACCAAGGACCGCGAGGAGGTGACCTATCCGTTCATCGACGATCTGCCCGGGCTGATCTGGGCCGCGAACCTGGCCGCTCTGGAACTGCACGTGCCGCAGTGGCGGGCCGGCCCGCGCGGCGGGATGCGCGACCCCGACCTGCTGGTGATCGATCTCGATCCCGGGCCGCCGGCGGGGCTGCCCGAGTGCGCCGAGGTGGCCATGGCGGTGCGGGAGCGGCTGGCCAGCGACGGGCTGGACTCCT
Organism: uncultured Kineosporia sp.; assembly: GCA_937859855.1. Next base: position 4,508 of record CALMAR010000198.1, on the reverse strand, counting down.
TCCCGGTCTCCAGCGGCGGGAAGGGTATGCAGCTCTACGCTGCGGTGTCGGGCAAGCAGAGCGCCGTCGTCGTGAGCGAGTACGCGCATCGGCTGGCCGAGGATCTGGAACGGCAGATGCCCAAGCTGGTGGTCTCGCGGATGACCAAGGTGCTGCGCAAGAACAAGGTGCTGCTGGACTGGAGCCAGAACCACTCGGCCAAGACCACGATCTGCCCGTACTCCCCGCGCGGGCGGGACCGGCCGGCCATCGCCGCGCCGCGCGAGTGGAGCGAACTGGATGATCCGTCGACGCTCTTCCAGCTCGAGATCGGCGATGTACTGGAGCGGATGGTGGACGGCGATCCGCTGGCGCGGCTGCTGCCGGAGCCGGGCAACCCGGCTGGCACCGGCCCGAAGGTACCGGCCGGCTAAGCGGGTGCAGGCGGTGCGGGCGGTGCAGGCGGTGCGGGCGGCCCGGCCGGCAGCAGATGCCGGGCCTGGACCAGATCCATCCCGGTGACTCCGAGCAGGTCCACCGCGGCCGAGCGGATCTGTCCCACGATCACGGTCGTGGACAATGTGGACGCTCCGAGCTTGACCGGGTCGAGCCGGCTCGCCAGAGCGATCAGCTCACCGGGTACCGATCCCTGGCTGGCGGGCCGCCCATCGGGCAGGTCGGCGCCTCGCGTGCCCACCTCGGCGTGCAACTGGATCAGGATCCGTCCGAGCTGCTCCAGGATCTCGGCGATCGCCACCGGCACGGGCTGGTCCTCCTCCAGCACGGCCGCGATCCGCCGGACCGCCACCCGCAGATTCCGGGACGCCCGGTCGACTCCGATCAGGGTGCGCCGGTAGCGGGCGACGTCGTCGCGTCGAGGCCTGCGCATTGGCGAGATCCGGGTGATCTCCTCACCGCCGAGTAGCGCCCCGGAGAGCGCTTCGACGTTCATCTGGGTGCTCCGGGCCCGCTCCAGGGTGGCGTCGGCCAGTGCGGCGTCACCGGCCCGGATCGCGGCCGCGGCGGCCCGGACGACGTCGGCGACCTCGTGGATCAGCTGCCGGGCCTGCGGCCGGATGGCGCGCACCGGATCCGGCGGCAGCACCGCGGCGACCACCAGTGCGGTCAGGCCGCCGATGATCGCGTCCTCCCAGCGAGCCAGGCCGCCACCGGCCGGCTGGGGCAGCGCGACCAGGAAGATGGATTGCACCGCAGCCTGATTGGTGACCAGGGTGCCCCCGCCAAGCAGCTGGGCCACGACCATCGCGCAGGCGGTGATCACGCCGATCTGCCACCAGCCGCTGCCGATCAGCCGGATCAGCAGGTCGGCCAGGCCCACGCCGATGCTGACTCCGGCCGCCAGTTCTCCGACCCGGCGCAGCCGGGCGGCGTGTGACAGGCCCAGGCAGACGACGGCGGCGATCGGTGCGAACACCGGTGTGCCGTGGTGCACCCACCGGCTGGCCAGCAACCAGGCGATCACCGCGCCGATGGCGCACTGGCCGATCGTCCAGTAGGCCTGCTCCAGCCGGAACACCCCGGATCGCAGCCCGTCCAGCGGGTGTGCCCGCTCCCGCAGCCGCGAGTAACCGTGCTGCAGGACCTGCTCCAGGCTGCGATGAGGTACCTCCGTCACGCTGCAGAGTCTGCCCTGGCCCGGGATCGTCCGTAAGCTGCGCAGATGACCAGCCCTGCGCCCGGCCGCCGGCCCATGCCCCCGACCGTGCCGGTTGTTCCGGCCGATCCGGACCGGGCGGAGCGGGCCAAGCTCGCCTGCGAGCTGGATCTCCAGCACGTCTTCCACTCCTGGCTGGCTCAGGAGGGGCGCGATCCCTTCTATGTGGACGGCGGGCAGGGCTCATGGATCTGGGACGGCGATGGCCGCCCCTATCTGGACTTCTCCGGCCAGCTGGTGTTCACCAATGTCGGCTTCGGGCACCCGAAAGTCGTTGGCGCCATTGCCGAACAGGCTGCCCAGCTGGCGATGGTCGCGCCGCAGCATGCCAACGTGGCCCGATCGCAGGCAGCTCGGCTGATTCTGGAACGAGCCCCGGGCCGCCAGTTCCAGATGGTGTTCTTCACCAACGGCGGAGCGGACGCGATCGAGAACGCGGTCCGGATGGCCCGGCTGCACACCGGGCGGCGCAAGGTGATCAGCCGGTACCGCAGTTACCATGGAAACACTACTACCGCAATCAATCTCACTGGTGATCCGCGTCGCTGGCCGAATGACTACGGCACCGAGGGGGTGGTGCACACCTTCGGGCCCTTCCTCTACCGGTCGGCCTTCAACGCCACCACCGACGCCGAGGAGTGCGACCGCGCGCTGGCTCACCTCGAGCAGGTGATCGCGCTGGAGGGCCCGGCGACGATCGCCGCGATCGTGCTGGAGTCGATCCCCGGCACGGCCGGGATCATGGTGCCTCCAGCCGGATACCTGCGGGGGGTGCGCGAACTGTGTGACCGGCACGGCATTCTCTGGATCGCCGACGAGGTGATGTCCGGGTTCGGCCGGGCCGGACGCTGGTTCGCCTGCGAGCTGGCCAACGAGTCACCGACCGGCGCCCCGGGGGAGTGGACTCCGGCGGGCGGCCCCGCTGTCGCGCCCGACCTGATCACCTTCGCCAAAGGGGTGAATTCCGGGTACGTCCCGCTGGGCGGAGTGATCGTCAGCCAGCCCATCGTGAACACCTTCCGCGACAGGCCTTTTCCGGGTGGATTGACCTACTCGGGGCATCCGCTGGCCTGCGCGGCCGCCGTGGCCAACATCGGTGTGCTGGCCGGTGAGCAGCTGATCGAGAACGCCGATCGGCTGGGCCGTGCCGTGATCGGACCAGCGCTGGCCGAACTGGCCGCCAGCAGTCCGATCGTCGGCGAGGTGCGCGGGGCTGGCTGCTTCTGGGCGGTCGAGCTGGTCACCGATCAGAGCACCCGGGAAGTGATGCCGGCGGAGCGGATGGCCCGGCTGGCGGCCGGATGCCGGCGCCGGGGCCTGGTGCCGTTCATCAACGGTGGCCGCACCCACGTCGTTCCCGCCCTGAACATCACCGACGACGAGGCGCGGTACGGGATCGCGCTGCTGGCCGAGGCGATCGATGAGCTGGCAAGGGGCTCAGGCTAGTCGCGCGGCCCGCCCCGCCAGTCCGGCTCGGGCACGTTGGCCGGACGCACCCGGACCGCTGTGTCACCGGCCGGCGTGGTCGAGTAGCGAACCCCGGCGGCCGGATCCTCGATCTCGGCCCAGGACGCCGGATCGGCGAACACGGACGCCGTCCATTCCGGCGGCACCAGAACATAGTTGTCCCGGGCATCCAAGCCGCGGAACAGGGCTACCAGTCCTTCGGTGATCAGCTGCCATAGTGTGCCTTTCACCTGATCCACAGTTGGGCCGCCGGGTTGCGGCGAGCCTGGAAGCCCGAACTCCCACAGTGCTTGGAAGAGTGGCTCGTAGTCTTCGGCCGCCGACACCAGCAACCGCCAGCGGACCTCGCCGGGCGACATCGGCGCTGCACCCTGCTCAGGCATACCGGCTCCTCATCGTGGTCCCAGAACTGGATTGCCGTCCAGCGGGATACGCCGGATGGCTCCGCGGAAGGCCACCTTCAGATACCAGCCGGAATGCAGATCGCCGCCCACGCCCGGCTGGTGCTCGACCGTGAACGAATCGCCCTGGCGGGTGAACCATCGCGTGCCCTCTCCCTTCTTCACCGCCGCCCGGGTCCAGGTGGAAGGATCGAGCGTGTTGTCCAGTTCCTGCGCCACGCTGGCGGGGGTCTGGCCCTCGAACTGTTCCGGGTGCTCCAGCATCTCCTTCGTGCGCGCGGCCGGCGACGGTGGCTCGCCGGCTCCTGAGCCGCCGCCCGGCGCGCTCGAATCCGCTGAATTGGCAGCCTCGTTCAGCATGACGCCGGTAGCCGTGGTGACGACGCCGGCCGCTATCCCGGCCGCGAGTTCCGCCGTCAGCACCGGCATCAGCACCGCCCCGGTCGCGGTGGCCGCCAGGGCGAACGGAGGGAACAGTATGAGCGACAGCAACACGATGCCCAGGCCCAGAACCGTCAGTGAGTCCCCCAGCGCATCCAGGGCATGGGTGCTGGGCACGAGCCGGCCCCGCGGGCCGGAGCCGTCGATGATCTTAACCAGGACCAGGCCAGTACCGGCCAGCGCGCCCGCCCGCACGATCAGGCCCAGCACCAGGCCGGCCCCGGGATCGGCAACCGGGGCCCGCCGGGCGGCGGCGAGCCCTCGAAGTCCGGCCAGCAGCAACAGAAGTGACAACCCGGCGGCTGCTACCAGGCCGCCAGCCATGATCGGGAAACCGGCGTCCGAAGTGAACAGATTCTGCGCCGAGGCCGTGGCCGGCTGGCCGCCGATGACGAAGTAGCAGACCGTGAGCAGGGCCACCGCGAGCCAGATCACGGTGGCTACCGCGGCGAGCCGGCCACCCGGCCCGCGCCCCCCCCGCCCCGGCGGGGACAGGGGGCGCCGGGGCCCGGGGGGCCCCCGCGGGCGGGGCCGGCCCGCGCCAC
>CALMAR010000197.1 GCA_937859855.1 uncultured Kineosporia sp. | reverse complement strand
GTCCGGGCCCGCCCGGCCGCCGCCCTGATCCGGCTTCGCAATGACTCGTCCAGGCCAGTGGTCGCGGTGTCGACCCGATGGTCGGCCAACCCTGGCGGTGACAGCGTGAGGCTGCGGTCGGGGGGCAGCAGATAGCCGATCTGCTGGATCGCTCCGGTCCACTCCCCGTCGGCCGCCTCACCCCGGCTGAGGGCCGAGCGAGCCATCGACTGAGCCTGCTCCAAGCTGCCGGCGAATCGGGCCAGTGCCTGTCCGCAGCCGCGGTAGGCCCGTTCGGACTTGGCGAACTCGCCGGGCATATCGTGCAGCGCGTCCTGGAACGGCTTGGCGTAATCGCCGGCCATCTTCAGCACATCGCTGGACGTCGCGATCGACGACAGCCGCGACGACGTCCGCTCCAGCACGTCGGCCTGATTGCCGAAGCGCTGCGCGGTGGTTCGAACGGCAACCGGGTCGCCCGGTGCCGGATCCTGACTCAGGCCAAGGACAGCCCAGCTCGCCATGTCTTTCCCCCACCCATTCCAGGCCTGGTGCCGCCGCCCCACCAGCGAACACGGGCCTGATTGCCGCCCAGCTTTCAGTTGGAGGCAAAGATAGCCATATCGGTGGTCTGTCCGCACTCCGTGCCCCTCACGGATACCCGGCCCGCTGCTGCGGCCCGCTTACCCTGGGGTCATGCCGACGATGAGGGACCTGGTCTTGCGCCACTGCGACCTGGAGCAGGCCGATCTCGAATGGCTGCACCTGCTGGCCGGTGACTGGCAGATGATCTCTGACTTGTCCTTCGCCGACCTGGTGCTATGGGTGCCGCAACGCGACACCGGGGGATGGGTCGCGGTGGCGCACTGCCGTCCGAGCACGGGCACCACGGTGTACTACGACGACATCGTTGGAGCGGTGGTGGAGCAGGGGCGCCGCCCGCAGCTGGAGCGAGCCTTCGAGCTGCGCCGGATCTGCCGCAACCGCGATCCGGAGTGGCACGATGACGTCCCGGTGCGCGAGGAGACTGTCCCGGTGATGCGGGCTGGCCAGCCGATCGCGGTGATCTCGCGGCACACCAACCTGTCCACGGCCCGCACTCCGAGCCGGCTCGAGCTGACCTATCTTCAGTGCGCTGACGATCTGGCGCGCATGATCAGCTCGGGCGAGTTCCCGCTGGCCGGGTCACCGAGCGGCCCACGCCGGGGCGCGCCCCGGGTTGGTGACGGGCTGATCCGGCTGGACAAGGAGGGCCGGGTTGTCTACGCCAGTCCGAACGCGGTGTCGGCCCTGCACCGGCTCGGGCACTTCGGCGACATCGTGGACGAGACGCTCTCGGAGCTGATCACACCGCTGCTGGACCAGCCCGGTCCAGTGGACGAGTCGCTGCCGCTGGTGCTGACCGGCCGGGCACCGTGGCGCAGCCACATCGAGAGCCGCGGTGCGACCCTGTCGTTGCGGGCCATTCCGTTGACCGTGGACGGCGAACGGCGAGCCGCACTGCTGCTGTTGCGCGAGATCACCGAGCTCCGGCGGCGTGAGCGCGAACTGCTCACGAAGGATGCGACCATCCGCGAGGTTCATCATCGGGTCAAGAACAACCTGCAGACAGTGGCCGCGCTGCTGCGGATGCAGGCCCGGCGGATCCAGTCCGACGAGGCGCGATTCGCTCTGCAGGAGGCGATGCGGCGGGTGGCCACGATCGCGCTGGTGCACGAGACACTATCCGAGGGCCTGGGCGAGACGGTGGACTTCGACGAGGTGGTCGGGCGCACGCTGTCACTGGCGGTGGAGCTGGCGGTGCCGTCCGGGCAGGTGCGGATCCGCAGGCTGGGCCGGTTCGGCGAGATGCGCGCCGAGAACGCGACCCCGCTGGCACTGGTGATCACCGAACTGGTGACCAATGCCGTGGCCCACGGCCTGAACGGCACGGACGGAACGGTTACGGTCAGCGCGCAACGGCATGGCGCTCAACTGACCGCGACGATCCAGGACGACGGGCGCGGCCTGCCGGAAGGCTTCTCGGCCGGAGCCTCCGGCCTGGGCACGCAGATCGTGCAGGCCCTGATCGGCGGGGAGATGAACGGGCGGATCAGCTGGGCCAGTCCCGGCGACGTGGCCGGCCCGGCCGCCGATACCGCCAACGATGGGCCGGTTGATGGAACTGTCAGTCGCGGCCTTGGCGGTGGCACCGTGGTGACCATCGAGGTCAAATTGCAGACCTCGCGAGACGGCCAGCCGGAAGGGCATGCCGAAGGTCAATCCGATGCTGCCACGGATGACAGTGCGGGCATCGATGCCGGCGGCGCCGCCGAGCGTGTGCTGGACGAGCAGGTGCTGCTGGACGACGTGTCCACCTGGTGAAGGTGAGCGGGCAGGCACGCCAAACGCGCTGTTCCCGGTCCGGATCCGGACCGGGAACAGTGAGCTAGGGAAGAGGAAGTCAGCTGGCCCGGCGAGCGCGAGCATTCCGCCGCTTGAGAGCGCGGCGCTCGTCCTCGGACAGGCCGCCCCACACGCCGGCGTCCTGGCCGCTGTCGAGGGCCCACCGAAGGCAGGTCTCGATCACGTCGCAACGCCGGCAGACGGCCTTGGCCTCTTCAATCTGGAGAATCGCGGGACCCGTATTGCCGATCGGAAAGAACAGCTCGGGGTCTTCTTCTAGGCAGGCTGCCTGATGGCGCCAGTCCATGTGTTGGTCCACTCCTCACGCCCGGGTCGGGCGGTTGCTGGTCTCGGGGCACTCGTTTCGCCCCCCGCTCACCCGGCCTGGTCCAGCATGGACCTGGGCCGAGTTGTGATGCTGAATGCGGATCAAGCGGTCGTGCTTATATTGCTTCCGCCGAATTCAACGCTCAGCCTCACACTCTTGTGCCCACTTTCACAAGGCTTTTCCGGCCGAGACTTGAGCATTTGTTGCTCGCCCTGGGTCACGAAAGTGGACTGTAGTCGTTGAAGCACGCTGCGTATATACGCTGCTGGTCATCGAATGGATCGGTGCGCGCCACCGGTTCCACGCAGGGCGTGGACTCAAGTGCGCTGCGTAATGACCAGCTGGATTTCGCCTCCGCAGCGTCAGAGTTTTCACACATAACGTTCATCTCTGCAAAGCGGCTGTGCGCGGCAGGTCATCATCAGTCCCGGCCGCCCCATCGCGGGAACGCAGAGTAATTCCCGGCTGTCCTGCGGCCGGGCACGGAGATGGCCGGCGTCCGGCCGGGACCGGAGCTAGCGACCAGGCCGCTATTCGCGGGCTGATTCTCTTGGTGGAAGAACCCACGGTCCGGCGATCAGGATGCCAGTCACCACGGCCATGGCCAGGAGCGGCAACCCGATCCACCATGCGGCCAGCACAGTCAGCCGCATCGCTACGCCACCCTGCACCAGCTGCCAGGTCAGCACCGGCCCGCGCACCCAGGATCGGTGCCTCAGGGCGGCGCCGCCGCAAGCCGCCAGTCCCGCGGCCAGCAGCGCGGCGATCACCACCAGGCCGATCGCTGAACCGGTGCTCTCCGGAGTACTGCTGATGGTCTCCACACCGGCGTAGATGCCCCCGGTCATCAGGCCGGCTGCCTCAACGCCGATCAGTACCGTCGCCAGGCGGGTCAGCCGAATGCTGAGGCCGGGGCCGGTCGTGTCGCCGTGCACCCGGCCAACGCTAGCGGCGGCTGGGCAGCACCCGGTCAGCTGCCGCCCGGCTGAGGCATTAGCAGGCTGCCCGGTCTCACGGGTGCTCGGTCAGCTGCCCGCGCAGCGTGGCCAGGCTCTTGGCCAGCAGGCGGGACACGTGCATCTGGGAGACGCCGACCTCGCGAGCGATCTGCGACTGCGACATCCCCTTCACGAAACGCAGTTTCAGGATGTGCTGCTCCCGCGCCGGTAGCCGGGCCAGCAGTGGGCGCAGGGTCTCGCGTTGCTCCACCTGTTCCAGATCAGTGTCAAGGGCGGCCCGCTGCAGCCGGTCGGTCTCCTCGGCGGTGGCCGGCAATGGCACGGTGAGGTAGGCGCTGGCGGTGTCCATCGCCTCCAGCACCAGATCGGCGTCCACGCCCAGATGCAGCGCGATCTCCGCGATGGTGGGAGAGCGATCCAGCCGATGGGTCAGGGTCTCCCGGGCATCGGCAACCTGGCGTCCCAGATCCTGCACCCGGCGCGGGATCCGCAACGCCCAGCCGCGGTCGCGGAAATGGCGCCTGATCTCACCGACGATGGTGGGGACGGCGTAGCCGGCGAACGACCCGCGCTCGGGGTCGTACCGATCGACGGCGTGCAGCAGCCCGATGGTGCCGACCTGAACCAGATCGTCGTACGGCTCACCGCGGCCGACGAACCGCTTGGCCAGGTGGTGAACGAGCGGCAGGTTCGCCTCGATCACGCTGCGGCGCAGCGCTGCCCGGCGAGGGTCGCCCGGAGCCATCCGGGAGAGCGCCAGCAGTCGTGGATCGGGTGGAGGTCCAAGCGGGGAACCGTCCGTCCGGTCTGGGCTGGTGCTGCCCGGACCCAGGCTGCCCGACGAGGCGATCCGCGGACCCGGCGGACGCACGATCAGGCTGAGGCCCGGCGTCCCCGAGCCGTGAACGACCGCCTCGCCATGTTCGCTCACGAATCGACTCCCCGGCCCCGGCAGGTCAATGCGATCCAGCTGCCATCCTCGCTCGATCCGGTGCGTACGTCGCTGCTGAGTGCGTGCAGCATCGTCCAGGCGAAACTGTCCTCACTGGGCAGGACCGAAGCCGGGCCTTCGATGCGGACCGCCAGCACCCCGTCGTCCACAGTGAAGCTGGTGTTCAGGCTGGGTGGCTCGTCCTGGCCGTGTCCGGCCTGCTCGCCGATCAGGAGCGCGCAGGCTTCATCCACGGCGATCTGCAGATCCTCGATCTGATCCAGGGTCAGATTCAGGTGGGTGCCCAGCCCGGCCGAGGCTGCCCGCATCACGCTCAAGTAGGCCGGATCGGCCGGGACGGCCAGATCGACCACCTCGTCGTGGGCGGGGCTTGGCATCGAGGCATCAGCAGGCGACGTCACCGGTTCTCCCAGCTCAGGCCCGGGTGCTCAAGGTGCGCATACCCGGATAACGAACTGCGTTCGAGAACGCCTGATTCGCGTTTGCACTGCGCGGTCTCTTCCTCACGGAACGAAACCAATGTCACCATCGGGCAAGGATAGGACACGTTGAGTTGTGGATGTCGAGCTTCCAGAGGCATGAATCCCGGCTCCATCAGCTGATGGTTGCTGGCTGTCACAAAGCCCTGGAACGTATGTGCAACCAGTGACGCCGCGGCGCTTATGAGACCGGTCTCACGGCTGAATCGTGAGCTACGGCGGTGTTGATCCGAGCCGTTTGAGCGCTTCGTCATCGACACGCCAGACCGTCCAGTCGTCCTGCGGCGCGGCGCCAATGCTGCGGTAGAAGGTGTGCGCCGGTTCGTTCCAGTCCAGCACCCACCACTCCAGGCGCGCATATCCGCGTTCGGTGCAGATCTGCGCCAGCTGATTCAGCAGGGCCCGGGCCAGGCCTAACCGGCGATAGGCAGGACGGACGTAGAGATCCTCCAGCCAGATCCCGTGCCGGCCCCGCCAGGTGGAGAACGTGACATACCAGATGGCGATCGCGGCGATCTCCGCGCCATCTGCGCCGTCCACCTCCGCGACGTGAGCATGCACCCGGGGATGCTGATTGAACAGGGCGGCTCGCAAGGAGTCCGCCGTCGCCTCCACCGCATCGGGAGCACGCTCGTACTCGGCGAGTTCCACGATCAGGCGGTGGATCGCCGGCACGTCCGGCGCGCGCGCAGCGCGCACCCGCCAGGCGGTGGCAGGCATCGGCTTCCTCTCTGCGCTGACCAGGCCGGTGCTGGTCGCTCGAGCGACGGTCTATCACGGGCGCCGGCCGGTGTCCGATGCTGAGGGGCCAGACAGGTCGATGAAGGCTGAAGCTGACCGGTCATCTGGTGTCATGCCACCTGTCGCCATGGTGGTCGCCATGGTGCAGGAGTGTTCCGGGCAGCACTGACAATCCGCTGACATCCAGGTGACTGCCGATGACTGGGCAGCCGATCGATCAGCCGATGGGTCAGCCGAGCAGTTCGGGCAACCCCTCCAGCTGGCGGACGATCACCACCCACTGCCGGGGATGCACGAAGGCCACCACCTGGTCCGGGGCCACGTCGGCGGCGCGGAACGCGGCGGTAAGCGGGCGGCGCGGATAGACGGCCCGCAAGGAGGCGAACAGCGATCCCCCCGCACCCTCGAATCCGATTCCGACCAGGTCCTGCCAGCGGCTCAAGACCGAGGCCGGGATGAGCCGCTGCGTCCGGCGCTGGATCCGGACGATGCCGGCGTCGACGGCGGGGATCGGGGTGAAGCTCGTCCGCGCGATCCGCCCAGCCAGCGTCCAGCTGAACGACGGCCAGGACCGAACGGTGGTCAACGTCCAGCGCCCGTAGTCGCCGGTGTGCTTGCGGGCGAACTCCAGCTGCGTGATCACGGTTGCGCTGATCAGCGTGGGGGCGGCCAGGGCCCAGCGCACGATCTGGGTGGTGATGCCGAACGGCAGGTTGCCGGCCAGATGGAAGTCCCGGCCCGGGGGAGGCGAAGCCAGGAAGTCTCCGGTCCTGACCTGGATGCCGGGTGCATGCTGCACCCGATGGGCCAGCCGCTGGGTCATGGCCGGGTCGAGTTCCCAGGCCGTGACGGCACCGAAGTGCCGGGCCAGCCGGACGGTCAGCGCGCCGTCCCCGGCGCCCGCCTCCACACACAGATGGCCGTCCTTGAGTGGCAGCGCACCGATGAAGCGCTGGATCGCCTGGCTGTCGCGCAAGAAGTTCTGGGACATGGTCCGGCGGCGCAGATCTGCTGGACGCCGGCCCGGGGCCGGTGGCTTGGGCTTGCTGTGCGCGTCCGTCATGCCTCCATCATGTCGAGGGCCGGGACGGCGTGTTATTCCCGGCCGCAGCGCCTGTGGACAACCAAAGCGATGAATCGTCAATGTTTAGTACCGTGCGTACCTTGTGTCCCGATAGAGATCATTGCAGGGGGTGCGGTTGGACGCCGTCGCGATCGTCTCCGGTGAGGTCAAGGAGCTAATCCGCGCCCAGGGGATTGACCCTAGCCGGGATCATCACAAGGTTCGCCAACTGGTCGAGGGAGCCGTCGCCGCTTACGACCAGAGATCTCTGCTGCGCGCGTTGCCCCCTCTGACCGATCCCGCGATCACGGTCAAGCGGGTCCTCGATCAAGTAGCGGGATTCGGTGCGCTGCAACCGCTTCTGGATGATCCGACGGTCGAGGAGATCTGGATCAATGAGCCGGGCAAGGTTTTCGTCGCTCGTGGCGGGACACCAGAGACGTTAACACGGTATTCGAGATATGGCCCTGACCTGCGGTGATGTCGGTGAACCCTGCCGGATTGGCTAGGCGAGCGATGCGATAGGCACGAGGATCGCCTGCGCCCAAGCCTGGAAGAAGTAGCAGGCGGTGCCGCTGCTGGTGACCTGGTTGACGGTCACGGTGATGCTGTCGGTGGAGCCGACCGCGATGGGCAAGAACGAGCCGTTACCGGTGGCCATGACCGGCGGCGTGGTGCCGCCCGTCCATCCGTAACCGCCCGCGGCGTGGGCGGCGGTGCCGCCGATGTACAGGGTGGCTTGATTGCTGAAGATGTTGCTGCCGCCACCTGGCACGTACATGTAGCTGGTGAAGCTCATGCCGAGGCAGGCGTAGCCAGCGCCGGGTGTGCCGAGGGTGAGGGTGACGCTGGTCAGTCCGCCACCGCTGCTGTAGGCGTAGCTGGCGGTCAGGATGGTTGCGGCGTTGTTGCTGCGGTATTTGGCAGCGGGCAGGGTCGCGCTCACGGGCTCTCGACTCCCTCGAGGACGAAGCTGACCGAGGCGGTAGACGCCCACACGGTGACGACGTCGCTGTTCTGGAAGCTGAGCCCGATGGTCAGATAGGCGGCGTTGGCGTTGCTGCCCGCAGCGCGCAGCAGGAGGTCATACACGATCACCTGAGAGGCTGCGACGGCGGCGCCGAGCGGTCGTTTCCAGACGCGCACAGTGGCGTCAGAGCTGCCCTGATTGACGATGACCAGCGTTGAGCCGACAGCGGGCGCGGACGCGGTGTAGAGCGTCGTGTTCGTGGTCGCGGCGGGGTTGGCTTGTCCCAGCGACTGGTAGGTGGCCAACGGGTCAGGCTCCCATCAGGAGGTAGGGGTGTCCGCCACCCGCGCCCGCCGGACCCTGCGGCCCGATCATGGAGGCGCCGGCGGGCCAGGTGCCGCCGGATTTCGGGCCGTAGAGGGTGGGCGGGTAGCTGGTGGAGATGTAGAAATCGCCGTCGGCGCCGAGCGCATCGGCGGGTGCCCCGGTGCCGTAGCGGACGGTCTTGCCGTCGGCGCCGTCCTCGCCGTTGATCCCGCTGATCGGGGTGCCCTGCGCCAGCACGGTCACGCTGGCCGTGGACGGCCGGTAGACGGTGGCGACGGCGCCGCTGGTCAGGCTGTACTCGCTCACGCTGCGGCCACCTCGCCCTGCGCCATCAGGTAGGTGCTACCGGCGATGACGAACTCGAGCCGGACGGCCTTTCCGATGTAGGCGGCCGAGGACTGGGCGGCGCTGACCGTCCAGTTGCTGAATCCGCCGGTGGAGTTGGACGCGGTGAACGTGACCGGGGTGCCCGCGTTGTCGATGACCAGCCGGACCGTGGTGCCGGTCAGATCGAGTGCGTCGCCGTCGGAGTCTTTCCATCCGATGCTGAACGCTTGCTCGGCACCGCTGGCCCAGGCCAGGCGTAGCCGGGGAAGCTGCATCCCGATCTGCAACATGGTCAGGCCACCCGTTCCAGCTCGATCACGGATCCGGCGTTGAGGACGGCGCTGCCTGCGAAGTAGTAGAGGCTCCAGCTCGAGGCGGTGGTGCTGGCGATCTCGCCGGTGAGCTGGTTGGCGCCGTCGCTGATGTCGATGACGGCATCGGCGGATGTCTTGTCGAACAGCGCGGCGTCGGTGCCGTTGCGCACGTTGCCCCACCAGCCGGTCACGCTGCCGTCGCTGGTGAGCTTGAACGAACCGGATGCGCGCAGCAGGCCACGCACCCGGTAGGTACCGGCAGCAGGCAGCGACAGGACGGTCAACGTGGTGGCGCTGCTGGCGTCGGTGGTGGTCGGCGCAGTGCCGGACACCGTGGCCCGTACCGGCGTGCCCTTCAGCACCCGCCACGCGGTGCCGTCCCACTGGTCGATGGTCTGGGTTGCGCTGATCCAGGTGAGTTGCCCGGCGATAGGCGCAGTGATCGCGGCCGTCCTCGCCGAGATGGTGGGGAACCGCACGACGGCTTGGGACTGGAGGTCCAGCACGTCGTCGGCGGTGAACGGATCCACGCCGTCCACGTAGGTTCGCCAGCTCACGCGCTGCTCACTCCTGCATCCGACTCTCGTGTCAGCAGGAAGATCGGCGCGCAGTCCAGGGCAACGGACCAGCGCGGCGGGTGCGCGGTGATGGAGTGCTTGACGCCGATGATCGCGGCGTCGCGGCGTCGTCCGTCAAGCCACAGCTCCAGCCGTGTCGGTGGCGCGGAGTAGTCCAGCCGGGGGTCGAACGGCAGAGCCACGCCGGTCACGTACTCGGGCTGACCGCGCTTGATCGGCATCCGCTGCGCGGCGGCCTCGAGCTGGTCGGCGTCGAACGGGACGTCCAGGCTCACGGATTGGTCGTTGCGGATGGCGCCGGGCAGGGTCCGCGTGTACGTGAGATCATCTAGTTCCGGGTCGCCCTCGGCCGGTGACGGCTTGAACATCGGGGCGACCGTGACCGACGTCGCGGCGGCCTTGCTCTCGCTGAACGACAGCCCCCGGAAGCTGGGTCCGTGGTCGTCCCGCAGCGTCCACGTCGGGCCGTCGTCGTAACTGGTGATCCGCAGCCGGGACGGCAGCGCCGGATCCGGGGTGATCAGCGTGGACGTGATCCGCTCGCAGCGGGTGATCAGCTCCGCGCCGGTCATGGCGTCCTCGTGCCCGGCGGCGATCCGGGCAGCGGCCACGACGGCGGCCACGTCATCGGCGACGTCTACCGCGCTGATGTAGGGCAGCCGGGTCAGCAGCGCCGAGGCGACGTCATCCTCGGGCGCGTCGGGTGCCTCAATCCGGTAGCGCACCGAGCGCTCCTGCGCGGTGGTCGCTGTCAGTGACACCGACCATTTCCGGTAACCGGGTGTAGTGGTGTCGAGATCGACCGAGCGGGAGGCCGCGATCACCGAGCCCCGGAACAGCTCATGCATGCCCGCGTAGGACACGATGATCGTCTTGTCGCGCAGCAGGTCGGGTGCGTCCTCGAACAGCGCCCGCATCGTCAGGGTGGCGGTGTCGGTGGTGATGAACAGGTCCGAGTCGACCTTGCGCGGGTGGCTGATCTCGAGGCTGGTGAGCTGGTCGGCCACGTCCAGCCGGTGCGTGGACTCCGCGCCGATCGTGGTGCCGAGGGTGGAGACACCGAGGATGAATCCACGATCGACCACGGCGATATCGAGTTGATCGACCTCGAACAGCCCGCCACGGGTGAGGCCAGCCATCAGGCGGCGACCTCGATCCGGGCCGGACCGTTCAACCGGGTGTAGGCGGCGAGTGCCTGCACGATCTGCCGCCCGGCGTCGGCCTCGCTGCCGGTGCCGGTCACGTCGATCCGTAGCGTCTGAGAGCCGCTGTAAGCGCCTGCGGCAGAGCCGGTCACGTCCAGTGCCAGGGACGGGCTGACCGCGCTGGTGATGGCGTCTGACAGCTTCTGTGAGGCGGCCTGCACGGTGGCGGTGTCGCTCATCCCCACGGCCAGCCCGCGCACCACGTTGCGGCCGATCTCGACCATCACCCGCGACGGGCTACCGATGTGCAGCGCACCGGATACCGCGTTTTTCACGCTGTCCGCCAGCTCCCGCGCCTTGGCGGCCAGCGCGCCGAACATCGCTTGAATGCCGTTGATCAGGCCCTGCACGACCTGCCGCCCGGCGTCGACCAGGAGCGACCCGGCACCCGACAGCGCCGACGTGATCTTGGACTTGATCTCGCCGACCTTGTCGACCAGCGTGGCGACGGCGGCCGAGACAACGGCCTTGATCGCGTTCCATGCCGTCGATGCGGCCGAGGAGATCGCGGACCAGATCGCGGATGCCACGGCCTTGTAGGCGTTGATCTCGGCGGTGATCCCGCCGAGCACCAGCGAGACGACGGCTTTGATCGCGTTCCATACGGCGGTCGCGGCGGCCTTGATCGCGTCCCAGACCGCGACCACGACGGCGCGATAGGCGTTGATGTAGGCGGTGATTGCGGCGACCACCACGGACACCACGGCCTGAATGGCTTTCCACACGGCCTCGCCGACGGCCTTGGCGGCGTTCCATCCGGCGGTCAGGATCGACCACAACCCGGTAGCCACCGCGACGATGAACGACACCGCAGCCGATACGGCGGCCTGGATCGCGGCCCATCCGGTTTGGACTATCTCCCTGAAGGTTTCGCTTCGCTGATAAGCGACCACCAGCGCAGCAACTAGACCGATGATCAGCAGCACGATGATGGCAATCGGGTTGGCGGCCATCACCGCGTTGAGCACGCCTTGCGCGGCGGCGTAAGCGGTGGTGACACCCGTGGCGATCGACTGCGCGATGGAGTAGGCCGCCATCGCGGCAGCGATCGCAGCCACGCCAGCGGCGAACGCCTGAAACACGGGGTTGCCGAACAGGGTGACCAGCACCCCGATACCGGCTTGGATCGTGGGCAGCGTGGCCATGAAGCCGTCGAAGATGTGCGAGACGACGGGCTTGATCTTGTCGATGATTCCGGGCAGCGCGGCCAGCGCCGAGGCGATCAGCGGCAGCACCTTCACGGCAAGATCGCGCCCGGCGTCCTGCAACGTGTCGATGATGTTCGACCACTGCGCCTGCACGCCCTTGCCCTGCGCGGCGGCCTGCCCGCCGAGCTGCCGGTTGACCTCGCCGAGCACCAGTGACTGAGCCTTGGCGGTGTCGCCCTGCTTGACGGCGGTGTCGATCTGTTTCTGCTGCGCCTCGGTGAGGATGATGTTGGACCGCTTCAGGACGGCGGTCGCCTTGGTCGGATCCGCCAGAGCTTTCGTGATCACCTTGGATGCGGCGTCGATGCTCTGCCCGTTCGCGGCGGCCACGTTCGCCGATGCCAGGGTGGCGGCGTCGAAGTTCTTGGAGTCGCTGATGTGCGCCCGCAGCAACCGTGACTGAGCGTTGAGCACGTCGTTCTCGTCCTGCTGGGCACCGGTCAGGGTTTCGATCGACGCGGCCCGGCTCTTCAGCGTGGCCAGCGACTGCCCGGCGGTGGAGTCGGCGGACTTCAGCGCGGCCTGCGCCTTCTTCTGCGCCTGCTCGTACGACAGCGCATCGCCCACGGCCGATTTCGTGGCCAGTGCCAGACCGGCGATCCCGGCCGCACCGGCGGCGAACAGACCAGCCTTCAGCAGACCGCCGACGCGGGAGAAACCACCGCGCATCCGCTCGGCCTCGGAGGTGACGCCGGACAGCTCCGAACGGGCCTGCGCGGCGTTCGCCAGAATGGCGATCTTGATTGCGGCACCGGCCATGTCATGGTGTCGTCATCTGCGCTTACGGATCTCATTCGCCACCCGGATCAGCGCGTTGCGTTCCCGCCAGCTCAGCGCCCGATACTCGCTCGGCTGGAGGTGCAGGACGGCCGCCAGCACGGCCATCTCACGGGCGCGCTCCTCGGCTGCTAGCCGTCTTTTCCCGCCGGGCTGTCCGGGTCGGTCGGGTCTACGTCGTCCGGTTCCGGCTCGAACATGCCCTCGAGGTCACGCACCCGCAGCGCGCCGACGTCCGCCCATCCCCACCCCGGACGCTGCCGACGGCCCATCAAGTAGACCACCGCACCGGACAACACTCATACGGAAAGCCTGTCGAACGCCTCGCCGTAGTGCCGTTC
>CALMAR010000196.1:4247-21407 GCA_937859855.1 uncultured Kineosporia sp. | reverse complement strand
TCGCGCTGCACTCCGGTGTGATCGGGCAGGACGATGTTGGGCCAGCGCTGGCCCACCAGGTGTTCGTCGGGGCTGTCAGTGGGCTCCAGTGGAGTCGGCATGGTTCGTCTCCCGGTTCAGGCGGCGCCAGCGCCCTGATGTTGTTTGACATGGCGGACCAGTCCGATGACGTCCTCAGGTACCAGCCGGCCGATGGCACCGCTGGAGTACACACTCACCACGACGTTGCCGCCCGGGTCGAGCACGAATCCGGTCGATTGCAGGTGCAGCGGATCTTCGTTGATGAACGCACCGGTGCGTTGCGCGATGGCGCGTGCGTCTGCACTGTGCCCGACCGGGAATTCAAGGTGATGTTTGGCGATCAGCTCTGCTGTCGTCGGCTCATCATCCACCGACAGGGCGGCGACGCGCACTCCTGCCTGGGTGAGCTGCTCACCGGCCCGCTGGAACGCGCGCAGCTGGGCGTTGCAGTACGGGCACCACGCTCCTCGATAGAACAGCACCACGCCGAACCCGCCGTTGAAGGAGTCGGGCAGAGTCATCGTCGTGCCATCGGTCAGCGTCATGCTCAGTGACGGAAAGGCCTCACCGGGAGCGAGGAGGCCGTTGCGTCCGGTCATGGATGTTGCCCTTCGGATGGATGCGGGATTGCGATCGGCGGCCGCCGTCTTGTTGGCTCAGCCTTCAGCTGCGCCTCAGGCGAGCGGCGTCTTGGTCAATAGTCAGGCGCTGTAGTTGTCGATCAACTCAGGAGGCCACCGGCAACATTCCCGAGTGTTGGCCCGCAGCCACGATGCTGCGCTTGCCTAGTCAGGGAGGCGCCGGTGACTCGGGTGGGAGCACTTCGGCGCGTGACGCTTGTCCGTGCCTGACGGAGATCACGAGCTGGGGAGTCCTGTACTACGCGTTCCCGGTGCTCGCCGGCCATCGTTTCCGGGACGGCCTGGTCTCGATCCTTGATCACAACAGCGTTCCCTCTGGCCCTCCTCGTTCAGGCCGGCGCCGGGATCCCGATCGGACGCCTGCTCGACCGGGCCGGGCCCCGGGCGGTGATGACAGCCGGCTCCGTCGTTGGCGTCATCGCTGTCCTGGTGGTCGCCAGTGCACAGGACATTGCCTGGTTCTTCGCCGGCTGGGTGGTGGCCGGGTGGCGATGGCCGGGACCCGGTATGCGCCGGCCTTCGCTGCACTCACCCGCTGGGCCGGACCCGCGCGCATCAGCGCCTTGACCACCTCAGTCCCACGCGTTGACCGCGGCAGACGCGTCGAACCAGCTCGGCTCCGACGTCAAGACTCTTGGCAGGGACAAGGCCAAGCTCGCGGCCTGTGTGACGTCAGCTCAGGACTGAGCTCCTCGGCTGCACATGCGCCTGAGCCCACCCGAGACCGGGTGTATCAGGAGGGTTTGGGCGCGATCTTAACTTTTGCCGGAGTTGCGCCCGCCCATGGGCACGGCACGAAGGAGCTGACCCTCATGACCACACCGACCACCACCGGCGACACATTCCTGTACGTCCCGAAGCCGCCGATTCCCGGCCCCGAATCAGGCCCCCAGCCAGACGCAGACGCAGACGCAGACGTGTTCGCCGTCCCAGCGCCGGCACCGGATCCCCTTGCCTGGATGAGCGGGGAATGGACGGGGTCCGGTTTCAACACCATCTGGCGCCCGTTCTTCGGGGGCGCGGAGGACGAGTTCCTGGAGCTCGACCTGACGACCGACACGATCACCTTCATCAACCCCCTCGACTCCATTCCGAACCGCGGCTTCGACCAGCCGGACATCACGATGCACGGGATCACGTACACCAACCACATCGAGGACGCTGTCACCGGCGGAGGTCTGCACGTGGAGCCCGGGGTCTGGATCTCCGTCCCGGCGACCACGAAACCCGAGGAGCCGCCGACGGTCGCGCGGCTCGCCTCGATCCCGCACGGCACAGTCGTTCTGGCCCAGGGCCTTGCTACGTTCGCCGGCGATGTATGGCCCGCCATGCCCGACTCGAACATCGTCCCCTTCGAGATCGGGGAGGAGCCTGTCCTCAACTCCGACCCACACTTCGCTCGTAAGCTCGCCAAGGCGAAGAAGAAGTTCCCGCAGATGGTCCTGGCCGCCGGGAACGAGTTCCGCATGCCGCCGGGCGCCAACCCTCCCGGCTTCACGCAGGCCATGGTCGACAACCCCACCACGGCGCTGCTGGCACCACCGACCGGGGCCACATTCCACGACACCATCACGCTCACCGTCACGACGCTGCCCGTACCCACGCTGGGCGGGGGAACGGCCAACACCGCCTTCCTCGAGATCAACGCGGACGCCGTCCAGGTGGTCGCAACCTTCCAGCAGTCGCTGGTCACGCCGGCCGGTGGCGAGCCCTTCCGCTGGCTGCAGTACGTGCAGACCGTGCTGCTGAACTTCGACGAGATCAGCTGGCCGCACGTGACCGTCGGCAGCCTGCGCAGCGCCGTGCCAGCCTGACCTGCTTACCGATGATCGGCGCCCGGCCCGAAGAAGCGAACCATGTCGTCCAAAGCGGTCGGGGACAGGATCAGCTTCTCCATCTGCAGGCTGTCCCGCTCGACCGGGCCGATCCTAGCCCGCATCTGCGTCTCGTAGCGGACGACAGCACCTGCTGTATCCGACGGGCTCGAAATCAGCTCGGCGGCGAGATCGGCGGCGTCGCGCAACGCCTGATTGGCGCCCTCACCGACCGGGGGCATCAGGTGGGCCGCGTCACCGATCAGAGTGAGGGAGGGGTGTGAGGGCCAGTTCATCCCCGGCGGAGTGACCCGGATCTCGCGGGTGATCACCGGTTCCCCGGCGGCCTTGATGAGGGCGGTGAGGGTGGGGGACCAGTCCGCGTAGCGCTGGAGCACGCCGCTGCGGCCGGCCGGGCGCCACGGGCGGGCGCTGCGGACCATCGCCGCGACCCGCACCTGGCCGCTGCTCTGGCGCTGGGCAGTGAGGTTTTGGTCGTCGCCCAGCGCCCAGAGGCTGCCGTGGCCAACGAGGCGAGCCAGTTCAGGGTGGGTCTGATCCACGTCCGGGATGTTCATCTGGGTGTACGAGCTGAGGTAGGACGTCGCGGCGCTCGTGAGCCGCGAACGCAGCAGCGAACCGCCGCCGTCCGCGCCAACCAGCAGGTCGCACTCGGTCCGCGTGCCGTTGGCCAGGGTCAGCCGGAACCCGCCACCGGCTCTCTCCTGCGCCGCGACGACTCGGGCGTCCCAGTGAATCGTCCCGGGCGGCAGGGATCCGGCCAGCAGATCGCGCAGGTCCGCGCGGTCTATCTCCGGACGTCCGCCGCCGGCCCCAGGAACATGGTGCACGAGCAAGTGCCCGGCCGGGCTGAAGATCTTGTGCTCTTCTCCCTCGACGCGGGCCAGGGCGTGGAACTCCTCGGCCAGGCCAGCCGCCTCGAGGGCGTACTGGCCGGTCTGGGGGTGCAGGTCGAGCGTGCCGCCCTGGGAGCGGGCCTGGGGGGAGGCGTCCCGCTCGTAGACGATGGTCTGTACGCCGTGAAGGTGCAGGATGCGGGCGAGCGCGAGACCAGCCGGGCCTGCCCCGATGACGGTGATACGCATGAACCACCTCCGTGCCGATACACTGTATCGCATGGAAGCAGGCGATTCGCCCGGGCTGATCTGGGAGCGTCCGGAGCCGGATGAGCGCCGGGCCTCCAAGCCGCTGGCCCGGGGTCAGCTCGTGGCCGCCGCGGTCCGGATGGCCGACGCCGGGGGACTGACGGCAGTGTCGATTCGCCATGTCGCGGCCGCTCTCGGGGTCCGGCCGATGCGGTTGTACAGCCATGTGTCCGGCAAAGGCGATCTACTGGAGCTGATGATCGACGCCGTCTACGCGGAGATCGGCCATCAGGCCGGCCTCGGTGACGCCGTTGCGGCTCCGGACGGAAGCTGGCGATCCCAGGCTCGCGTCCTGGCGCACGCCACCCGGGACACCATCCTTCGCCATCCCTGGGCGATCGACCTGCTGGGCGGCCGGCCACATCTGGGACCGCACGCGCTGAGCGTGGGCGAGGCGATCACGGCGACGCTGGCCCGCGCGCCTGGGCGTGAGAATCCGCGGGCCCTGAGAGTCGCGGTGGGCGTGCTCAATTCCTACCTGCTAGGCGCTCTGCGCCGGGAGATCGGGGAGACGCGCGCGGGCCAGTCCAGTGGCCTGGACACGATCCAGTGGCAGGCGGCCCTGGGCCCCTATCTGAGCCGGCAGCTGGCCACCGGCCGGCTACCCATGATCGAGATGTTGGTCAAGACCCCCGACCTGGACGCCGGGGCCGCCTTCGAAGCCGAACTGGCTCTGGTCCTGGATGGTTTCACCGGGCCGACGGGTGCTGACCCGTGACGGGTACTGGGTCCGAGCCCCTATTCGTGACTCGCGGCTGACTGGGATTTCGCCAGGGCGAGCCAGGTATCGACCACCGTGTCCGGGTTGAGCGACATGCTGTCGATGCCCTGTTCCAGCAACCAGACCGCGAGATCGGGGTAGTCGGACGGCCCCTGGCCACAGATGCCGACATACTTTCCGCGTCTCTTGCAGGCGGCGATAGCCCGTTCCAGCAGTATCTTCACAGCCGGATCACGTTCGTCGAATGAAGCGGCGACAAGTGCCGAGTCTCGGTCGAGACCCAGAGTCAACTGAGTCATGTCGTTCGATCCGATTGACATTCCGTCGAACAGGTCCAGAAATTGGTCGGCCAGCAGCGCGTTTGACGGGATCTCACACATCATGACCACCTCCAGATCGTTCGTCCCGCGCTGCAGGCCATGGTCGTCGAGCAGTTCGATCACCCGGCGGCCCTCATCCAGGGTGCGAACGAACGGAATCATGATCTTTACGTTGGTCAGGCCCATCTCATCGCGGACGTACTTGAGCGCCTCACATTCCATGGCGAAACAGTCCGCGAATTCCGCCGAGACATAGCGGGAGGCCCCCCGGTAGCCGATCATGGGATTTTCCTCGTGGGGCTCGTAAAGCTCGCCGCCGAGCAGGTTGGCATATTCATTGGATTTGAAGTCGCTCATCCGCACGATGACGGGCTTAGGGGCAAATGCCGCCGCGATCGTCGCAACGCCTTCGGCCACCCGCTGGACGAAGAAGTCGCGCGGGCTCGGATACGCCGAGGTGAGCTCCTGCACCTGGTTACGGAGTTCGGCTGGCAGAGTGCTGAACTCCAGCAGCACCTTGGGGTGAATGCCGATCTGCCGGTTGATGATGAATTCGAGGCGGGCCAGCCCCACGCCGGCGTTGGGCAGCTGCGCGAAGGTGAACGCCTGCTCCGGAGTACCGACATTGATCATGATGCCGGTGGAAATCGGGGGCATGGCGTCGAGGGCGGTTTCTTCTACGGTGAAGTCCAGCTGTCCCTTATAGACGAAGCCGGTATCGCCCTGGGCGCACGACACTGTGACATTCGAGTCGTTGCGGAGGACGTCGGTCGCCGAACCGGTCCCGACGATCGCGGGTATCCCCAGTTCGCGGGCGATGATCGCCGCGTGACAGGTCCGCCCTCCGCGGTTGGTCACAATGGCTGAAGCCCTCTTCATGATCGGTTCCCAGTCGGGGTCGGTCATGTCGGCGACCAGGACTTCACCGGAGGTGAAGCTCGCCATCTGGTCAAGGCTCTTCATGACTCTCACTGGTCCGGCACCGATTTTCTGCCCGATGGCGCGGCCTTCGACCAGCACCTGGCCGGTCCCTTTCAGGCGAAACCGGGTGAGGCTTCCCGCTGTCCGCCTCGACTGCACCGTCTCCGGGCGGGCCTGCAGGATGTAGAGCTCGCCATCTTCGCCGTCCTTGGCCCATTCGATGTCCATCGGCCGGCCGTAGTGCTCTTCGATCGTGAGGGCATGACCGGCCAGTTCAGTGACTTCAGCGTCGGTCAGAGAAAGCTGGCGCCGCTGCGTCTTCGCCACGTCGACAAAGGCAGTGGTCCGGCCTACTGTGCGGTCATCGGTGTAGATCATCTTGATCGCTTTGGTGCCGACGGATCGCCTCAGGATCGCAGGCCGGTCTTGCCTCAGTGCGGGCTTGTAGACATAGAACTCGTCGGGGTTGACGGCGCCCTGCACCACCGCCTCGCCCAGCCCGTAGGAGGAGGTGATGAAAACGGCCTCGGTGAAACCGGACTCGGTGTCCATCGTGAACATCACTCCGGAGGAGGCGATGTCGGACCGGACCATTTTCTGCACGCCAGCTGACAGGGCGACGTCATCGTGGTCAAAGCCATGGTGCACGCGGTAGGAGATGGCGCGGTCGTTGTAGAGCGACGCGAACACTTCGCGAATGGCGATCAGTACGGCATCGATGCCGCGGACATTGAGAAACGTCTCCTGCTGACCGGCGAATGAAGCGTCGGGCAGATCCTCCGCCGTCGCGGAAGACCGCACCGCCACGGCTATTCCATCGGCAGTGCTGCCCGCGTCTCCGGCCAGTTCGGCGAAGCTGCTGCGGATGGCCTCCTCGAGGCTGCTCGGAAACGGCTGGGACATGACCAAGCCACGCACCCGGGCGCCGACCGCGGCCAGCTGATCCACGTCGTCGGCGTCCAGCTGAGACAGTTCGTCGCTGATGCGCTCAGCCAGGCCGGTCTCACCGATGAACCGGCGGTAGGCATCCGCGGTCGTCGCGAAGCCGTTCGGCACCCGGACTCCCGCGGCGGCCAGAGCGGAGATCATTTCGCCCAGCGAAGAGTTCTTGCCACCGACCTGGGCGAGGTCCACCAGGCCCAGGTCGGAGAACCAGCGGACGTCAGGGCTACTCGGGCTGACCGTAGCGTTACTGGAAGAGGCAGACACTGGAGTGCTCCTTCGATTCGACTGTGCGGCAAGCCTGCGGGCAAGAAATTGTTAGCGGGAACGTTTTTTCAATAGCTGCAAGATGAGCGTTGACATTTCTTCCACCGATTTGGCGGCGGAATTGATGATCCGTACCCCGTGGGTGGTGTACAGAGCTTCAGCTTGGCGAAGCTCGTAGCTGCATTGCTCCAGCGAGGCGTAGGTGGAGTTGGGGCGTCGTTCACTGCGAACTTGGGTCAGTCGCGCAGGCGTGGTCGTGATCCCCACACAACGATCACGCAGCAGCTGGATAGGTCGCGGTAGCGCGGTGGAATCCAGATCCTCTGGGACCAGCGGATAGTTCGCCACAAAAACGCCGTGCTGCAAGGCGAGATACATCGTGGTTGGAGTCTTGCCGCAGCGGGAAGGACCCAGGAGGATCACGTCTGCCTTGTCCAGGGCACGCAGGCTCTGACCATCGTCGTGTTCGATCGCATACTCGACGGCGGCCATCCGGGCGTTGTATCGCTTCACGTCGCCAACGCCGTGCAGCTGGGCGGCCACCCGCAGTCCTTTCGTGCCAAGCACGGCTTCGACGCGGCTCATATGAAGATCGAAGAAGTCGATCAGAGGACAACGGCTTCGGTGCAGTTCCTGCCGGATCTCGGCAACGACGGTGGTGGAGAAGGCCAAGGGCGTGACGGGCCCATTCATGGCTTCGTCGAGAACGACGACCACCTGGCGCGCCTCTTCTACGGTGGTGATGAATGGAATAAGGCGACGGTCGAAATGCAGATCCGGGAATTGAAGGAGCAGAGCGTTGCCCATCGTTTCGGCACTGATGCCGGTTGAGTCGGAGAGGAAGAAGATGGGGACGGCTTGCTGCTGCGGATTGTCCGGGGAACCGGCCGTACGATCGAGTTCGGTGTTGGGAGAGGAGTTGGCCACGGATGAGGTTCCGTCTCCGGCCGGCGAACTCATCACCGCGGGGGCTCCATCAGATGGCCGAGCCGGGCTCGCCGTCCATCCATGCGCAACCTCCTCGAAGTGAGGCATCAGCGCGGCAGACGGGAGCTTCCCTCCCGTGAACCACATCGCCCCACGGTACAACCTTCACTTCTCTCCAGAAACCGCATCTGACCAGCAGTTTTGAACAGCAGTGTAGCGCGGCCTCGCACAATGGTCGCTCTTCGCATCGGAGTCAGAGCCGGCCATCTGACCTCGTGCTCAGCGGGGCGACCGGAAGAACCGGTTGATCACTTGGTCCAGCTCCTGGCTGACCTCCACCAAGCTGCTGACATCGTGCATGGCCTGGCCCATGGTCGCCGCGGCCGTCTCAGCCCTGGACGCCCGCATCGCGATCTTCTGCGCGATCTCGCCGGCGCCCTCAGCCGCCTCGTTGGCTCCCCCGTTGATCGTGTTACTGGTTGTGCGCTGTTGCTCGACCGCACTGGCGATCGCCGTCTGGTACTCGCTCATCTGATTGATCACGTCGGCTACCTGGGCGATCAGCAGAGCCGCCCGGTCGGCGTCCTCGCGGATCGTCTCCACCCTGAGTGAAACACCCTTGGTCGCCTGAGCGGTCTTCTGCGCCAGCTGTTTGACTTCGCCAGCCACCACCGCGAAGCCCTTGCCGGCGTCCCCGGCCCTGGCGGCCTCGATCGCCGCATTCAGGGCCAGCAAGTTGGTCTGCTCGGCGATGGACGTGATCAGCCGCACGACGTCCCCAATCTCGCGCGACGAGTCACCGAGCTTGTTCATGGTCGCCGTGGTGGATTCTGCCGATGCAACCGCGCTGGCGGCGACGTGGGCGGCCTCGGAGGCGTTTCTGAAGATCTCGCCGATCGACGTGTCGAGCTGCTGCGAGCCGTCCGCGATTGTGAGGATCTTGTCCGACACGACCTGAGCCGTGTGTTCGATCGCACCGAACATCTCCGAGGTGCCCTTGGCCGAGTTCCTCACCTTTCCGGTGGCATCACTCAGATGGGTAGCCAACTCCACGATCTTGCTATGGATGCCGAGCAAGGAACCCAGCGCCTCATCGCGCACGCCCCCCACCCGGTTCACGTTCTGGGCCAGGACCGCAACCGCCGAACCCTGGCCACCGTAGGCCGGTCGGGAATCACTCGAATCACTGGGCCCCAGCTCGGCCAGAGCGGCCGAAAGCGCTCCCAATCGCGTCCCCAGCGTCTGCCCGAGGACGAATATGGCCGCAGCGGAGATCAGGCCCAGGAGGGCCGCTGCCAGGAGTACCGGCCCTGACCGGGCGGCGCTGGCGGGCTCGGCGAACGAGGCCGCGATCAGCAGAACCACCGGCGCCAGTGCCCACACACTGACGGCGCTCAGCAGTCTCGTGACCGGCCAGCGATCCACTTTCCTCGCATCCTTGTCCTCGCGCAGCAGACGCCACAGGCGATCCTTCTGCTTCGGACGATGCGAACGTGACCTGAAGAGCGGCCGGCCTCGGTCTGGTCCGGCTCACACCGCGGGCCGGCCAGATCACTCAAATGATCCGAACTAGGTCAGAGGCCATAAAGCCAGTCGACGTACTGGTAATCGTCGATATCACGCTTGAGGAACAGTTCGTTGCGCAAGGTGCGGCTCATGCCATCGACATGCCAGAGCTCGCCCCAGAACCGGGCGGTCGTCTGCACCCGGGCCGTCGGCCCGGTGCGCACCGAGGCGTAGGCAGCCAGTGCGGCTGGCCAGTCGGGCGTGCCGGTGGCGGCCAGCTTGGTGACCTCGGTGGACAGGCTTGCCGCGTCCTCGAGGGCCTGGCAGGCGCCCTGGGCGAGGTACTGGAGCATCGGGTGCGCGGCATCCCCGGTCAGCGCCATCCGGCCATTGACCCAGTTCGAGATGGGCAGCCGGTCGTACATCGGCCAGCGCCGGTCACGCCAGAGTGACGTGATGCCCCGGCGCACCTCTGGGCACGATCCGGCGAAGGCGCCATCCAGCTCCTCGACCCCGCCCCACTCCTGCTCGCCCCGGGCGAAGGCCGGCGACCGGAACACCGCCACCGTGTTGAACATCTCCCCCCGCCGCAGGGGGTACTGAACCAGGTGACATCCGACGCCGAGATAGACCACCACGTCGGTCATCGCGCTCTCGTCCAGAGCGATGGTCAGGTCTTCGATCTTGAACGCGCCGCGGTAGGCCACAT
This sequence comes from uncultured Kineosporia sp., assembly GCA_937859855.1. Next base: position 11,452 of record CALMAR010000196.1, on the reverse strand, counting down.
AGCCGGCTGGGACCGGTTCGTCGTCGCTGAAGTGACGGCGCAGCGTGGAGCGCAGGCCGTCAGCGGCGATCACCGCGTCGGACCGGACGCTGGCACCCCCCTCGATCGACACCTGCGCGCTGTCCTGTTCAGTCTGCACATCGGTGACCAGAGCGTTCGGCACCAGTTCGACGCCGATCCGGCGGCAGGCCTTGGCCAGGATGTCGAGCAGGTCGCTGCGGTGGATCACGACGTAGGGCGCCCCGTATCGCTCGACGAAGGACTCGCCCAGGTCGAGGTGGGTCAGCTCACCGCCGGTGATCGCATCGCGATAGACCATCCGCTCCGGCAGTACACCGGCCTCGATCACCTCGTCGAGCAGCCCCCACTCCCGCAGGATCCGGGTGGCATTCGGCGCCATCTGCAGCCCGGCTCCCACTTCGGTGAAGTCGGCCGCCCGCTCCAGTACGCGTACCGAGAAGCCGGCCGAGGCCAGCGCATAGGCGTTGCCCAGTCCGCCGATACCGCCGCCCACGACCACGACATCAACATCGTTGTTACCACTCATGATCCGCCTCCTAGAGCCACGGTCCGAGGGACGGCGCCTGCGCCGCCCGCCCCGTCAGCCAAGCAGCCAGGACGGCCGCCTCACCGCTGGCCGCCCGTTTTGCCGCCACCTCGGCGACCAGAGCAGCGTTGAAATCCTCGGGCAGGTCATCGAAGGAAGCACCGAGGTCGACCGCGTGCACTCCGACCTCCCTTGCCCGTAACCAGGGAATCTGGGTGGCCGGAATTGTTCGGCCCTGGATCGTGACCACCTCGCGTTGCCACTGCTGGTCGTCGAGCTGACCCAGCTCAGCCTCCAGGGCCTGCTGCGAGGAACTCACCAGCGAACGCAGTTCCGCGGCGGGCAGCTTGGCTCCAGAGGCGATCTCCGCAGCCCGCTGGTCCAGATCGGCATACATCGGAGTGCGCGTGCCGGTGCGGGCCCAGGTGGTCAGGCGCCGCAGCGCTTCGGCGTTGTAATGGACGTGCGCCAGCAGCGCCCGCCGGGACCAGCCGGGCAGTTGCGTCGGCTGTGCCAGTTCGGCGTCCGAGAGGCTGTCGAGGGTCTTGAAGAACAGCCCGGCCCCGGCGCGCATCCAGTTCAGGTTGTTCATGCCGGGCTGGCCACGTTCTCCAGGCGGCCCAGGCCGGAGATCTCCGTCACTAGTGTCTGCCCGGCCTGCAGGTACCGCGGTGGCTTGCGGGCGTGACCCACGCCGCCGGGGGTGCCGGTGGCGATCACGTCGCCCGGCCGGAGTGTGATCAGCTGGGAGATGTACTTGACCAGCTCGACCGGGCCGAAGACCAGGTCCGAGGTGTCCGCCTTCTGCACCGTCTCGCCGTCCAGCACCGTGGTCAGCGTGCACGCCGGAGCGAACCCGCCGGGCAGCTCGTCCGGTGTGACCAGCACCGGCCCGAGCGGCGTGCTGTGCTCGAAGGTCTTGCCCTGCAGCCACTCCGTGGTCCGGTACTGCCAATCGCGCATCGTCACGTCGTTCATCACGGTGAATCCGGCAATGGCCTGTTCGGCCTGATCATCGTCGGCGCGGCGCACCGTCTGGCCGATCACCACGGTCAGCTCGCCCTCCCAGTCGATGGCCTCCGACTCCGGCGCCAGAGCGATCGGATCGCGGGCCCCGACCAGGGCGTCGGCGAACTTGGCGAACAGCGTCGGGTAGCTGGGCAGCTCGCGGCCCATCTCCAGGATGTGGGTGCGGTAGTTAAGCCCGACACAGAAGATCTTGCCCGGCCGCGGTATGAGCGGTGCGAAGTCGGCCGCCTCGGCGGGGCGGGGATCGCCGCCTGCCGCGGCCGCCAGGTGCGCCCAGTCCGGCTCCTCCAGGAGCTCGCGCACGTCGGCGAACTCCAGCTCGACCAGCTGGTCGCCGTCCACCCGGACGGCACGGGTGCCGGTGTCAGTACGAATGGTGGCCAATCTCATGCGTTCTGCTCCGTTCCGCCAACCTCGACCCGGTCCTGGTGAAGGGCTTCGAAGACCGGTGTGTCGCTGAACCGGAACAGGTCCAGGCCGCCATCGGTCGTCATCCTCAGCGGCTGCCATGAGGGAACGACGAACATGTCACCATGCGTGGCCGACCAGGTGCGGTCGCCTACGCTGATCTCGCCTTCGCCCTGGAACACCTGGAACACCGACGAGCCGACTTCCCGGCGCGTTGCCGTCTGGGTATCCGGGGCCAAGCGGTGGAACTCGGTGCGGATGCTGGGCAGGACGTCGCCCCCGGTGGTCGGGTTCGTGTATCGGACCGCGGCGTGGCCCGGCTCGGTGGTAACCGCGTGACCCTCGGACTCCAGGGCCAGCTGCTCGGTTAGCGCCCGATCGGTGTACTCCCATCGATAGGCCAGCAGCGGCGACGCCGGTGTGGGGGTCAGATGCGTGATCGGACGCAGGCCCGGATGACCCCAGAGCCGTTCGGACGCCGAGCGTTCCGGTGCCGAGCGGGTCGGTACCTCGAGGGTGCCGAACTCGAAGAAGGTCGAGTCGCTGAAGTATTGGAAGGGGAAGTCGAGACAGTCGATCCAGGCCATCGGGTGGTCGCTGGCGGTGTGATGACCGTGCCAGTGCCAGCCGGCCTGTGGCAGGAAGTCGCCGCGGCGCATGGCGACCGGGTCGCCGTCGACGACGGTCCAGACCCCCTCACCCTCGACGACGAACCGGAAGGCGTTCTGGGTATGCCGGTGGACCGGGGCGTCCTCACGGGGGTTCAGGTACTGGATGGCCGCCCACAGCGTGGGACTGGCGAAAGGCCGGCCCCCCAGGCCTGGGTTGGCCAGAGCGATGGCCCGTCGCTCGCCGCCCCGCCCGACCGGCACGAGATCGCCAGCCCGCTGGGCGAGCGGCAGCAGACCCTCGCGCCACCGCCAGATGTGGGGCACGGCCTTCGACTGCGGCGTCAGCGGCATCAGATCGCCGATCTCGGTCCATAGCGGCACAAGCTGCTCGGAGGCGAACCCGCGGTAGAGCTCCTCCAGATCCGGCGTGCGCGCTGGCTGGTCCGGCGCGTCCGTAGCGGTGATGGTCAGGGGTGCCGGGTTCACGGTCATGGCCATGAGGCCTCCTCAGGTCGGCGAACCCCTCAACATTGCCGCGATTCTGCTCGACGGAATAGACTTTTCTGTTGTGAAGAACAAACCGGCGTACGCGGTCGATTCGGTCGATCATGCTCTTCATCTGGTCACGCTTCTGCACCACGAGGGACCGTTACGGGTCACCGACGCCGCCGAGCGTCTGGGCGTCTCGGTGTCGACCGCCCATCGCCTCCTCGCCATGCTGGTCTATCGCGACTTCGCCGAGCAGCAGCCGGACCGGCGCTACCGGGCTGGCAGCGCCCTGCGGTATTCGGCCGGAACAGCCGTGCCAGCCAGCGTGTTACGGCAGGCCGCCCTGCCGTACCTGACCAGGTTGACCACGCAGGTAGGGGAGTCGGCCAACCTCATTCTCGTCGTGGGTACCAGCGCCCGATTCCTGGCCACCACCGAGTCCAAGCAGATCTTGCGGGTCGGCGACCGTTCTGGCCGTTCCCTGCCTGCCCATCTCACATCTGGGGGCCAAGCGGTGCTGGCCGCGCGCAAGCCGTCGGCCGTCCGTGAGCTATACCTCGCCGAGGCGGATGTCGACGTGGTGCGGCTGGCCCGCGAACTCGCCCAGGTACGGCGACGCGGGTTCGCCATCAACGATCAGAAGACCGAGGCTGGGCTGACCGCGATCGGGATGGCGATCGCAGCCGACTCTGGCGAACCCACCGCCGCTATCTCCATCGCTCTGCCCAGCGCGCGTTTTCGCCGCGATCTGCTGCCGGGCTGGGTGCAAGCGCTGGAAACGGCGACCAGGGGTGTCGAAACAGCACTGGTCGAGGCCTGACCGGCGGTCAGCTGGCGCCGTCACGCTCTGGCGTGCCGGGGCTGGCGGCCGCCGCCCCGGCCGCGCGCATCCGCTCGCTGTAGCTGGAGACGGTGAGCCCAAACAGGTTCCAGCGCGGCAGATATGAGAGCAGGAAGGGAAGGCAACCGGCCGCGTAGAGCCGGCCGACCTCGCCGGCCAGCAGGTCCTGGCGTTCGGTATCGGTGAGATCGAAGCGGTCGAGCGCCTTTCCGGGATCAGAGACGGCCAGCGCCCGCAGATCCGGATCTATCAGGCAGCTGTGGCAGAACTTGGCCACCTGGTAGGCGCTCATGCGCTCAGATCCCAGAAGCCGAAGCCGTGACCGAAATTGACCTGCATGTCCATGCTGGCCGGCCGCTGGGCGCCGGTCGCCCCCAGCATGGCGATCCAGTTCAGGAGTTCGCCTCCGACATTGCCGGCCTCGGCCAGCCGCTTCGGCGTCGCCTTCGCGACGATCGCGTCCACGTTCGCAGCCTCCAGGTCGTCGCCGATCTCCTGGGCCCAGTCCTGCGCCGGTACGCCGAAGATGAGGTCGGGGCGCACCGAGGGGCCACCCACGTCGAGGGAGAAGCTGCCACTGGCAACTACGGCGACCCGCAGGTCGTCGGGCCAGCCGGCTATCGCTTCGCCGACCGCTCGCCCGAAGTCCCAGCATCTCTGCGCGGCGGGCAGCGGCGGCGCCAGGCCATTGATGAAGACTGGGAGGAGGGGGATGTCGCGGGCCGGGGTGAGGTAGTGCAGCGGCACCAGGATGGAGTGGTCCACCGTGAACTCTTGGGTCAGCGCGACGTCGAACTGCGCTTCGATGCACGACTCGCGCACGTGAGCGGCGAATGCCTCGGGTATGGCCAGGGAGACCGCCGGCAGGCCCGGTGTCGAGTCGTTGGGCCCGCTTGTGTCCGGCGCCACCCCCACGCTGATCATCGGCATGTTGTCGAGGAAGAACGTGTTGAGATGGTCGGAGTCGAACATCAGGATCACGTCGGGCGTGGTGGCATGCAACTGATCCGCCACGCGCTGGAAGAACCGGCTCGTCTCATTGTCCGGATCGCCCACGGGAACGTTGGCAGGGAACGCTGGCGTGTGCGGAACCCCAGCGCCGGCGACTATCCGAGCCATGGGTACCGCCTTCTGGGGGTTTCGACAATAAGAATCGATGATCTGCTTAGCAGAGCGGCGATCTGCACAGTAGCCGTTGTTCTGCTGCCGAACAATGCCTGGGGCTGCCCCTGCTGTCCTCGATCAGGTTAGATTTCTGTTATGCAGAATCGTGCGCCCAAGCTCGGCGCGCCATCACCCGGTGCAGAGCTGGCGGCTCCTCAGTATCCGATCGAGTCTGTCGACAATGCCCTGAAGTTGCTTCTGCTGCTGGGTGAACGGCCGAGCATCCGGTTGACCGAAGCCAGTAAATATCTGGGAGTGGCCTCGTCCACCGCTCACCGTATCCTGATGATGCTGCAGTACCGGGGGTTCGTGCGCCAGGACGCCAGCAGCAAGGCCTACGGGCCCGGGCCGGCACTCACCGGAGTCGCCTTCTCAGTGATCTCCCGCATGGACATCAACGGCCTGGCCCGGCCCGTCATGCAGGAACTCAACGACACGCTGAACGAGTCCATCCACCTGGGCGCCTTGGAAGGCTCGCAGGTACGGTTCATTGAGGCGATCGAAAGCCAGCGCGCCGTCCGGGTCGCCTCCCGGCTGGGCAAGTCTTTGCCCGCGCACTGCACTTCGCTGGGAAAGGCCCTTCTGGCCGAACTGGACAATGTCGAACTACACCGGCTGTACCCCAGTGAAGGACTGCCGGTCGTGACCGACAAGTCGATCTCGAAGCGCTCGGTCCTGGAGGCACAGCTGGCGAACGTGCGGCGTATTGGTTTCGCCACCAACCGGGAGGAGAGCGAGGACGGCGTCGCCTCCGTCGCGGTGGCGGTGCCGACCAAGACGCCCGGTTTGCGGATCGGCCTGAGCGTTTCCGCTCCGATCGGCCGCCTGCCGGTGAACGCGGCCAAGACGCTGGGCGCGCAACTGACCGTGGCAGCGGCGGAGATTGGCGGGCGTCTGGGTTGAGCCCGGCTGCCTTGACCGACGGGGACGGACGAAGTACTTTCGCAGAAAAGGTCTCTTCCCAGCAGAGGCCAGCATCGACAAGGACGGTGACCAGGTGCCCGCACACCCGGCGGCGGATCGCGCGTGGTTCACCCTCTTGGGCGGCAAGCCGGCCGAGCCGTCGGCTGGCTACTCGGTCGAGAATCCCAGCACCGGGCGAGAACTGGCGCAGGTGCCGGACTGTAGCCCGGAAGAGGTTGACCGAGCAGTGCAAGCGGCCGAGCTGGCTCAGCGGGCCTGGGCCCGGCGCACTCCCCGTGAGCGGGCCACCCTCGTGCGCCGGGTGGGTGACCTGCTACTGGAGCATCGCGAGGAGCTGGCGGTGCTCGACACTCTCGACGGCGGAGCAACTCTGCGGGCGATGCGGGCCGATGTCGATGCCGCCGTCGAACTGATCAACATCTTCGCTGACCATGCTGTCGATCTGGGTGGCCGCACGTTGCCGGTCAGCGCCAATCTGCACTACACGGTCAACCAGCCCTACGGAGTGGTCGCGCGAATCGGCGCGTTCAACCACCCGCTGTTCTTCGCCGCGTCCAAGGTGGCCGCGCCACTGGTCGCGGGTAACGCCGTGATTCTCAAGGCGCCCGATCAAACCCCGCTCTCCTCGCTGCGTTTCGCGGAATTGTGTGCCGAGGTGCTGCCCGAGGACCTGGTGATCACGATCTCGGGCCGGGGTGCGGTGGCCGGGGCGGCGATTGTCCGGCATCCGGCGATCCGGCGGATCGGCTTCATCGGCTCGACCGGGACCGGCCGGGGCATTCAGCGGGACGCCGCGGCGTCCGGGGTCAAGCACGTCTCTCTCGAACTAGGTGGCAAGAACGCCCAGATCGTGCTGGCCGACGCTGACCCAGCCGCCGCCGCCCAGGCCGCCGTGACCGGAATGAACTTCACCGCCACGGCCGGCCAGAGCTGCGGGTCGACCAGCCGCCTGCTGCTGCACGAGGCCATCGCCGATGACGTGCTCGAGCGGGTGGGGGCGCTGGTGTCGGCGATCAGGGTCGGCGACCCGATGGACGACGACAGCGACATGGGACCGGTGGTGTCTCAAGTCCAGTACGAGAAGTCGCTGCACTACATCGAAGCCGGGCTCGCCCAGGGCGGCAGCTTGGTCCGCGGCGGCGGCCGCCCGGCGGCGGGCGGGGAGGAGGGCTGGTACGTCGCGCCCCCCGTG
>CALMAR010000196.1:0-4237 GCA_937859855.1 uncultured Kineosporia sp. | reverse complement strand
GGCGTGCGCCCGGACAGCACACTGGGCCAGGAAGAAGTGTTCGGGCCCGTTCTGTCGGTGATGACCTTCACTGACCCGGACGACGCCCTGGCCATCGCCAACAGCGTTCAGTACGGCCTGACCGCATCGATCTGGAGCAACGACATCACGACGGCCCTGCGCCTGGCCCGCGACGTGGAAGCCGGCTACGTATTGGTGAACAGCCCGAGCCGGCACTTCTGGGGCCTGCCGTTCGGCGGCACGAAGTCCTCGGGCGTGGGCCGGGAGGAATCGCTCGACGAATTGTTGTCCTATACCGAATCGAAAGTTACGACGGTGGTGCTCTGATGGCAGTGGAACCGGCCGAACAGGCTGACTCAAATGAGTCGGCTGACTCAGCGCAGTGGGGTAGCGACGTTGTCGCCGACGTTCTGCGGGCCACCGGGGTCCCGTTTGTGGCATTGAACCCAGGCGCGAGTTTCCGTGGCCTGCACGACAGCGTGGTCAACCATCTGGGGAACAAGGATCCGCAGATGCTCGTGTGCCTGCACGAGGAGCATGCCGTGGCTCTTGCCCACGGCTACGCGAAGGTGACCGGCCAGCCGCTGGCAGTAGCACTGCACAGCAACGTCGGCCTGATGCACGCCTCGATGGCCATCTACAACGCCTGGTGCGATCGCGTGCCGGTGTTCATCGTCGGCGCCACCGGCCCCCTCGACGCTGCCAAGCGCCGTCCTTGGATCGACTGGATCCACACCTCGGGCGACCAGGCCGCGATCGTGCGCCCATTCATCAAGTGGGACGACCAACCCGGGTCGGTACAGGCGATCGCTGACTCTCTGGCCCGGGCCTGGGAGATCTGCCGGACCCCCCCATGCGGTCCCACCTACATCGTCCTGGACGCCGAACTGCAGGAGCAGCGGCTCAGCTCGCCGATCCACATGCACCCGATGCCGACCGGCGCGGTTCCTGATCAGCCAGCCGCCTCCGCGTCCTCACTCGCCCGGGCGCTGGACCTGCTGACCGGCGCGCAGCGGCCAGTTGTGCTGATGGGCCGGGTTTCGCGGCGCGAGGACGACTGGGATCGGCGGGTACGCCTGGCCGAGGCGCTCGGCGCCCGGGTCATCACCGATTTCAAGGCGGGTGCCGCGTTCCCCACCGCCCACCCCGCGGCCATTTCGGGCCCGGCGTACTTCCTCTCCACAGCCGGCCAGGAGGCTCTAGCGGCGGCCGATGCGGTGCTCGCCCTCGATTGGATCGACCTGGCCGGAACGCTGGCTCAGGCGCCGGCCAGTACCAACCGTCCGGTGGTGAACGCTTCCCTGGACGCCCAGCTGCTCAACGGCTGGAGCAAGGACGGGCAGGGCTACGCCGACGTCGCGGTCACCCTGCCGGCCGCTCCGGACAACGTTGTTCGGCAACTCCTGGAATTACTGGCAGACCGGCCGGTGCCAGCGGCGCCGGCGGTGGCCACGCAGGCTCCGGCGCCAGCCACGACCCCGCGTTCGGAGACCGAGGACGGCGCCCTGCTCCTGAGTGATCTGGCGGAGGAACTGCGCCGGGCCCTGGAGGGCACAACCACGTGCCTGGTCCGTCTGCCCCTCGGATGGGACGGAGACGCCTGGCCCTTCGAGCACCCTCTGGACTATCTGGGGTACGACGGTGGCGGCGGGATCGGCTCAGGCCCGGGCATGCTGGTCGGTGCGGCCCTGGCGCTACGCGGCACGGATCGCCTTCCGGTCGGTGTGCTCGGGGACGGTGACTACCTGATGGGCGTGCAGGCCCTGTGGACGGCGGCGTCCGAAGGCATCCCCTTGCTGGCCGTCGTCTCGAACAACCGGTCGTACTTCAACGACGAGGTGCACCAGGAGAAGGTGGCGACCGTGCGCGGCCGCGACGCGTCGCGCAAGTGGATCGGGCAGCGTATCGACGGGCCAGCTCCAGACCTGGCCGCCCTGGCCCGGGCTCAGGGCCTGGAGGGCATTGGGCCCATCCGCACGCGCGCCGAGCTGATCGACGCGCTCAAGCAGGGCATCGATCTGGTCCGCGAAGGACGCCCGGTCGTGATCGACGTGGTGGTACAGACCGGCTACAGCCCGGCCATGGCCTCTGCTCTGCGCCGCGACAACTGAGCCGCCCGCTCAGGCAGGCACCAGGCCGGGCATCCAGCGCCTCAGCGCATCGGCCGCTTCCGCAGCCGCATCGCCGTCCGGTTCACCGGCCTGTGGGTGACCAGCCGCCCAAGCCAGGTATCCGTCGGGCCGCACGATCGCTGCGTTCAGGTCGCCCCACCCGTCGGTGCGCCCGGTGATCTTCGCCTCGGTGGCCGTGACCGCGCCGGCGATCGGGCCCAGGAAGCCGGCCAGCCGATCGCCGGACAGGCCCAGCACCAGCGGTTGCCCTTGGTTGAGCAGATCGAAAACCCTTGTCCCATCGTCCAGGTGCAGGTTGGGTACCCGTGAGCCCGCCAGGGGGTGATCGCCCGGCCCGGCCGGGTACCGCATGCCGACGCCGGAGGCGAAAGTGCCCAGATACGCGTTGAGCTGAGCATTGTCGGCCAGGGCGGTGCTCATCATGGCTCGCAGGGCCATGCCCTCGGCCCCGGCCACGCCGACCAGTGCGGTCTGGGCCAGGGTGTCGGCGATGACCAGTTTCCCGATCGGCGAGCGCTCGGCGGGGTAGCTGTCCAGCAGCGACGGCATCGCAGCCTCGCGCACCACCAGCCCAAGCTTCCAGCCGAGGTTCATCGCATCCTGGATGCCCAGGTTCATTCCCTGACCGCCCATCGGGAAATGCACGTGGGCGGCGTCACCGGCCAGCATCACCCGGCCGCGCCGGTACTCGTCGGCCTGGAATGTGGCCGAGCCCAGCCGGGTCACCCAGATGGGGTCGTGCATGCCGAAGTCGGAACCGGTGATGCGCACGATGCTCTGCCGCAATTCCTCCAGTGTCGCCGGCGTGTCCCGGGCGGCGGGCGCCGCGTCCGGTTCGATGCCGATCAGCCGATGACGCTCGTCGCTGATCCGCACGGCGTAGAAGGAACCGGTCTCGGTCTGCATCGAAACCGCTGCTCCCACAGCTGGATCCGTGATCCGGACGTCGCCGAGCAGGCAGCCGACGGTGCCTTCCGATCCGGTGTAGCCGATTCCGGCCTGGGTGCGCACGACGCTGCGCCGGCCATCGCAGCCCACGAGGTATCGGCTGGAATAGGTGATGGAACGCCCGGTCTCGTCGTCGATCCCCTGTACGGTCACGCCGTCGGGTGTCTCGGTGAAGCCGGTGACCTCCAGCCCTCGCCGGATCGGCACGCCGAGCCCGCGTGCGTACTCTTCGATGAACTCCTCTGTTCGCTTCTGCGGGATGAACAGCGCGAACGGGTAATCCGTGTCGAGTCCCCGGAGGTCCAGGCGGCTGGAGAGCATGGCGTAGTGCGTGGTCGGAATCGTGATGCCCTCGGCCAGCCACCGCTCGACGATCCCGCGCAGGGCAAAGGTCTCCAGAGTGCGGGCGTGAACTGTGAGGGCCCGGGAGTGCTCCGAGCGGTCATGTCGCTTGTCCAGTACGACGACGGAGGCGCCGGCCAGGCTGACCTCGGCGGCGAGCCAGAGGCCGACCGGCCCGGCACCGACCACAACCACGTCGACCTCGGCCTCGACACTGTCGCTCATGCCAAACCCTCCTTGCTGAACAGGATGTCTTTCGCCAGCCGGTGGTCACCTGGATTCATGGCAGGGCCAGTTCGAGCACGTCAAGACCGCGGTTGGCGTCGACGACGGCGAGCAACCCTTCGACGGTAACGAACACGTCGTTGGACGAGGCCACCAGCGCCCGCCCCGGCCGCGGATCCAGGAGCGTGCCTGGCGGATCACCTCTGAACACGGCGACCTCGCTGGACCGCCCGTCCGTGCCGACGTCGTACACGCGCATTCCCGACGCCTGGTGGGCGCTGAACACCAGGCGCCCGTCCATCCAGGCGCCCGGGCGGTATTCGTACAGGTTGTGCGGGCCATAGCGAGCACCGGGGGCAGGGGGGACGTCGGGGACCGGCAGATGATCGATCCGGCGCAATGCCCCGGGATCACTCATGTCGATCAGCGAGACGACGCGCTGCTGGGGCTGACCGGCGTCCTCGATGCCCTCCTCGGCGACAGCTATCAGGTCGGTACCCGGTAGCCGCACCGCCAAGTGGGCGGCGCAGCCGTTGCCGTAGGCCCCGTCCCATGCCAGTGAGGATGGCGCACCCCCCCGGCCGTCCGCC
>CALMAR010000195.1 GCA_937859855.1 uncultured Kineosporia sp. | reverse complement strand
GGCCTGCTCAGCCACTGGGTAACCAGCAGGGTGGCGCTGGAGGCGATCGCGATGGTCAGAAGCAGAACGGCGGCGTATACGGCCCATACGGCCGGGCGAGACGAGAAGCGGCCGGGCACTGGCTGCTGGTCAGACATGAGCTTCTCCAGGCTGATCACTATCGGATTGCGCGGTCATCTGCCTGGCTTTCGCGCCCGGGACCCTGTGCGGTTCTCAGATCTGTCAGCAATTTTCGCGGGTCACAGCGGGCCGCCTATCGTTGGGCCATGCCGAGCGGATCAGCAGAACTGCCGCTGAGCATCCGGGTGGGGTTTCGCGACGGCGACCCCGACGCCCTGGCCCGGGTGTACGACCGGTACCAGCGCGCGGTCTGGTCGGTCTGCGTGTCGGTGGCCCGTAGTGATCAGCTGGCCCAGGAGGCGGTTCAGGAGACCTTCATCCGGGCCTGGCGGGCGGCCGTGAGCTATGACCCGGAGCGCGACCTCGGACCCTGGCTGCTGACGGTGGCCAGGCACGCGACGCTGGATGTGATCCGGCGCGAATCCCGGCCGACCCGCGGCGGCCACGAGCAGGAACAGGACGCCGTGATCGAGGACCCGGGAATCGAGCAGGTCTGGACCGCCTGGCAGGTGCAGGAGGCGATCCGCCAGCTGGGCGACGAGGAACGGGAGATCATCCGGCTCACCTTCGCCGACGACCTGAGCCAGAGCCAGGTCTCGCAGCGGCTGGGCATCCCGCTGGGCACGGTCAAGTCACGCAGCCACCGCGCGCATCGGCGGCTGGCCGAACTGCTGGCGCATCTGCACGATCCGCCGCTGAACCGGATCGAGCCCGCGGAGCGTAGGCACGGTGGAGCACTGCGATCGAAAGGGAGGACGTCGCGATGAGTCCGAGCGAGCCTCCCGGCCCGGCATCCGAGCAGGACGCCGAGCGATTGGCCCAGGCCTTGGATCGGGCCGCTGAAAGCGCCGGCGCAACTGGTCCTGCCGGGTCCGGATCCGCGTCCGTAGCCGGGCCGGACGATGCCCTGCTGGCCGCGGTGGTCACGCACCTGCGCTCAGCTCAGACCTGGGCCGGGCCGCCGGAGAGTCTGCGGGCAACGGTGCTGACCGCCGCGCTGGCCCAGCGGCCAGCCCCCGCTCCCCCAGCTCCCGTCGAATCGGCGGCTACCGCCCGGCCAGCATCCCAGCGGGTCACGATGCTGGTGCCGCGCTGGCGGCGGCTGATCTGGGCCGTACCCGCCGCCGCCGCTGCTGCGGTGATCTTCACCCTGCTGGTGCTGGGCGGCGAGCGCTTGCTCAATTCGCCGGACAACGGCACCAGCTACTCGATCGTGGCTGGCGTCTACGCGCCGAAAGCCAGCGGCACGGTGTCGGTCGGCACAGCGCCGGGCGGCTTCCCGATCGTGCTGGACGCGCACAACCTGCCCGGCGCACCGATTGGCTACTACTACCAGGCGTGGCTGATCGCGCCCGGCCAGCAACCCGTTTCGCTGGGCACGTTCCACGGCCGCCGGACCGGCCAGCCGATCAAGTTGTGGAGCGGAGTCGATCCGGCCGGCCGCACGTTCAGCGTGCGCCTGCAATCGGTCAACGCTCCGCCCACGCCGTCCGGGCCAGTGGTTCTGACCTCTCCGCTGGGCCGCTGAACCCTGCTCGGCCAGCCCGGCTCTCGCTGCGCCTCCGGCACATTCCACCTTTCCGTGGTCACGACTTGAGCCCGGGAAGTGGGCTGAACACCGCACCTTTCCGGGCTGAGCTGGCGATCTTGCTAGGAAGAGGTTTCCGGAGCCGGAAGACGCTCAGGGCAGGGTACGGAAACTGACGTAGCCGGTGACCGGCGAGATCGCCGCACTGCCGGTCTGGATCCGCACCGCATAGCCCGTGCCCGGACGAAGCCCGAGCACTGTGGCGCCGCTGGCCGAGTCCGCGCCCTGCTCGAACACCCGGCCGGACGCCGAACTGACCAGCACCCGATAGGTGGCCCGGCCCGAATTCGGGTCCAGCCAGCGCAGTTCGGCGGTGGTCCGGCCGACCAGTTCGAGCCGCAGCGCCTCGGCGGCGAGCCGTCCCGAACCGGGATCCATCACCGCCCGGGCCGGGCGGGTTGGCGTGATCAGCCGTCCGGCGTCCGCGGAGGCCGGCTGACGATTCGCCTGCAGCCCCAGCGTCACGGCCAGCGCGATCGACGCGGCCACTGCGGCCAGCACCCCCGACAGGGCCAGCATGCGCCCGCGGCGGGGGCCGGAGCGGGTCTTGGATGCGGCCAGAACCGGCCGATGGATGGTCGGATCACCCAGATCGGCGTCAGGTGCGGCCTGCGGGACCGCGGGGATCTCCGTCGGCGGCAATCCCAGCTCAACCTCAAGCTGCTGCAACTGCCCGGCCAGCTCGAACGCGCCCGGCCGCATCGCCGGATCGAGGCTCAGCGCGATCCCGATCAACTCGGCCAGGGCGGCCGGGATACCGGGCCGGGCCAGGTCCGGCCTGGCGTCCGGCCCGCCACGGGCGGTCAGGGGGGGCCCCCGGG
>CALMAR010000194.1:18819-22934 GCA_937859855.1 uncultured Kineosporia sp. | reverse complement strand
GTGATCGGCCAGCATCGGGTGATCACCAACGCGCACGTGGTGGCCGGGGTGAAGAACCCGTACGTGCAGCTGCTGGGTTCCTCACGGCGGCTGAGCGCGACCGTGGTCGAGTTCGATCCGCGCCGGGACGTCGCCATCCTGGCGGTGCCGGAGCTGACCGGACGGGTGCTGACGCTCGGGCAGGATCTGGTCCACGCGGATTCAGCGGTGGTGGCCGGCTATCCGAATGATGGCCCGTTCCGGGCGGTCCCGGCGCGGGTGCGGGCGGTCGAGCAGGCCAACGGCGACGACATCTACGGCGGCAAAGGGGCCCAGCGCGAGGTGTACTCGCTCTACGTCTCGGTCCAGCCGGGCAACTCCGGTGGCCCGGTGCTCGACCCGGGGGGTGAGCTGGCTGGGGTGGTGTTCGCCAAGTCGCTGGACGACTCGAACACCGGCTACGCACTCACCCTGAACGAGGTACGGCCGGTGATCCAGGCAGGCCTGGGCGCCACCAGCCGGGTCAGCACCGGCGCCTGCGCCTCAGGTTGATACTCGGCTGGAGCCAATCGATCAGCTTCGCTCGCCCTTGATGGCCTTCAGGGTGAGCTTGGTCGACTCGATCGTGCGCTCCGGCGGCGTGATCCGCTTCAGGAACCGGATGCCGATGAACACCACCACCGCGGCGATCACCAGCAGCACCACCGTGGTGATCAGGAAGGCCAGCCAGGCCGGCAGGCCGATGGCGACCAGCACGTAGGCAAAGGTGATCACCAGGGTGATCAGGGCGATCAGGGCGATGAATCCGGCCACGACGAAGGAGATCCCGCCGATGGCGCCGCGCTTGAGGTCGGCCACGATCTCGGACTTGGCCAGCGCCACCTCGTAACGGACCAGCTCGGAAAGATCCTGGCTGGCATCGGCCACGAGCTGCCCGAGCGTACGTTCCTCGTGTTGCTGGGCCATCGCTTCTCCTGGATTCGTGCGGCCAGCTTGGGGCCTTGAGAATAGGGCCTGTCAGCGCTCCTGAGCTCGCAAGGCCACCTCGCGCAGATCCAGATCGTGCTGCACGGCCCGCCAGGTGTCCTCGCCGATCCGCCCATCGGCCAGCAGAACCGCCAGGGCGTGGGTCTCGGCGTCCAGGATCTGCTGCCGCATCGAGAGCCGCCCAGCGACCGGCGGCCCGGCCGTCCCGGCGGCGGTGGCTCCCAACTGCTGCTGCGCCAGGTCCACGCGTTCGGCCAGGGCCTGCATCAGCCGATCAGCCGGAGCGGAAGCACCGGCCCCGGGTTCGGCGTCCAGCAGTTCCCGGGCCCGGGTCAGGGCGGCCTGGGCCAGAGCCAGCTCGGCCACGGCGCGCTCCTGTCGTTGCCGCTGCCCGCTCTCGGCCACGCCGGAGCGGCGGGTCAGCGACAGCAGGGTCAGCCCCAGCACCAGCAGGGTGATCACACAGCCGCGGCTCGCCAGAACCAGCAGCAGGTCCCGGTCCGGAAACGGGCGCCCGTGGGCGCTGAGCGGGACCGACAGGGCCGCCGCCAGCGGGACGACCCCTCTGGTCCCGGCCCAGGTGGCCACCACCGCCAGTCGCCCGCGCTCCCGGCCGCTGCCCGGGCGCGGGTGTGGTACCAGCGACAGGCCGATCACCGGGAACACCCAGAGCGCTCGCATCAGCATCACCACTACGGTGATCACCAGCGCGGGCACCAGCCATTGGGCCGGTCCGATGCCGAGCGCCCGCACCAGGCTCGGCAGCTGCAGTCCGATCAGGCTGAACACCACACTCTCCAGCAGGAACACGGCGGTTCCAGAGACCGCGTGCAGCTGGAGCCGGTTGCGGGCCGAGGTCAGCCTCTGGCCCAGGGCACCGGTCAGCACGCCGGTCACCACGGTGGCCGTCACCCCAGAAACATGGGCCAGCTCGGCCAGCAGGAAGGTGACGTAGGGCAGGACCAAGGTGATCACGGTTTCGAGCACCGGGTCGTGGGTGCGGCGCCGGACCGCGGCTGCGGCGAACGCCATCGCCAGGCCAACCGTGATTCCGCCCAGCGCCCGCCAAACCAGTTGCAGCGCAGCGGTTCCCCACGGTATGCCGGTGCCGGCCGCGGCCACGGTGATGGTGACCCGGAACAGCACCAGGGAGGTCGCGTCGTTGAACAGGCTCTCCGCGCTGACCAGTGCCTCCAGCCGCGGCGGCAGTCTGAGCGTCCGGGCCAGCGCGGTGACTGCGACCGGGTCGGTGCTGGCCAGGATCGCCCCGAGCACGAAAGCCACCCGCCCGGGGACCCCGGTGAGCAGGACCACGACCGCGGCGACCGCGGCTGCCGTGGCCAGGACCAGGCCGACGGCCAGAACGGCGACCGGGCGCCACACCACCCGTAGATCCCGCAGGGACAGGTCGTGTCCGGCGGTATAGAGCAGCGGCGGGAGCACCACCAGGGTGACCAGGTCGGGGTTGATCGCGACGCTGGGCGAGCCCGGGATCAGGCCCGCGATCAGACCGGCCAGGACCAGCAGGGACGGCGCCGGTGCGGACAGCCGGTCCGCCACCGCGGAGACCACGGTGGCCAGCGCCACCAGGGCCAGCACGATTCCGACGCTCTCCACCCAGGCCGCCCTCCGCGAGGTCGCGGCCTTCGGGGAGCAGCCGGATTGGCCACGCCCGCGACCGCTCGTGTGCCGACCAGTCTCCCCGGCGCGCCACGGGTAAATTACCAGCCGGGTCGCCGAGCGATCATGAGGCCGCCCAGCCTGGCGCCGGCCGGAAAATGGGTAGGGCTCGAGCCGATGCGCCCCAAAACGTAATCAACCGCATCCGGCCGCTGGCTTCATATCCCCTTTACCATCCGTCCAGGATCCCGTCGTCGACAAGACCGGCGGATTCAACGCCGCACTGACACGGTGTACCGCGGCCAGCCCGCTGGTGGGCCCAGCCGGACGAGAGGAATCAACTGTGCGTACATCAATGAAGGCTCTGGCCGGCCTGGTGGCCCTCGGCGGGCTGCTGGCCACCGCCGCCTGTTCACCGCCGGAGAGCAAGAGCAGCAGTAGTAGCAGCGGATCCAAGGCGGCCACGGCCACATCGGCGTCCGCGGCCGGTGGGATGGACGCACTGGTGGCGGCCGCCAAGAAGGAAGGCACCCTGACCACCGTCGCGCTGCCACCCGACTGGGCCAACTACGGTGAGATCATCAAGGCCTTCACCGCGAAGTACAGCATCAAGGTGAACTCCACATCTCCGGACTTCTCCAGCCAGGAGGAGATCAACGCGGTCAACCAGCTCAAGGGCACCGGCCGTCAGCCCGACGTGCTCGACGTCACTCCGGCGGTCGCACTGGCCAACACCAAGCTCTTCGCTCCGTACCAGGTTTCGGCCTGGGGTGACATCCCGGACGACCGCAAGGAAGCGACTGGGCTGTGGTTCCAGGACTACTCCGGGATCATGTCGGTCGGCTACGACTCGGCCAAGGTTCCGGCGCCGGCTTCACTGGCCGATCTGACGAAGCCCGCCTACAAGGGCAAGGTCGCGCTGAACGGTGATCCCACTCAGGCCGGGGCCGCGATCAACGGCGTGATGATGGCGTCGCTGGCCAACGGCGGCTCGCTGGACGACATCAGTAAGGGCGTCAGCTACTTCACCTCGTTGAAGAAGGCCGGCACGTTCACTCCGGTTCAGGCCACCACCGCCACCCGGACCAACGGCACCACTCCGGTGGTGTTCGACTGGGACTACCTGAACGCTGCCGCCACCGCCGAGGTCCCGACCTGGAAGACGTTCGTCCCCAAGGACGTCGCCCTGAGCGGGTTCTACTGTCAGGCGATCAGCAAGGACGCCGCCCACCCGGCCGCCGCCCGGCTGTGGGAGGAGTTCCTGTACTCCGACCAGGGCCAGAACCTGTGGCTGAAGGGCCTGTCCCGTCCGGTCCGGATGGACGCCATGGAGAAGTCCGGCACGCTGGACAGCGCTCTGGCGGCCAAGCTCCCGGCCGTCACCGGCACCTCGGTGGCGATGAGCGACTCGCAGTCGACCAGCGCCAAGGACTACCTGGCCAAGAACTGGGCCAAGGCCATTGGCTGAGGCCGTACCGTCCGCCCCCCCCCCCGCGCCCGCGCGGGGCGGGGGGTGGGCAGGGAGGGGG